>NZ_JBPBBB010000011.1:0-115028 GCF_050896375.1 Roseovarius tibetensis | reverse complement strand
CGATCCCCTCGACGCCATCCGACCGTGGCATCGGGTAACTCTGAAACGGACGAAAACCGAGGGAGTCGTGTAGTGTGGTAGCGTAAGCCCCTGAACAAAACTTTTAAGCAAATATTAAGGGTTTGGCCAATTTTTCGGGTGGCACCGTCCACACCTGTGGCGTGGGGAACACAGAGTCAACGACAGGTTGTGCGGATGAGGCGCCGCAGCTGGCAGGCACGAGGTCGAGGTCGTGACAGACGCTCGAATCATATGTCGAGATCGGCATCCGGCACGGCAGGGTCGAAGCCTGCCCTGCCATGCGTATCAGGCGATAAGATCATCTTGCGCTTGCGTGGCCGCATCGACCGGGGTCGCGGTCCCGGTGCGCGCCCAGGTGCGCACGGCGTCGCCGAACGCGGTGAACAACGGCCGGCTGACAGGATCGTTGGCAGCGTTGAATTCGGGATGCCACTGCACGCCGAGGCAGAAACCGGGCGCATCCCTGACATACAGCGCCTCGGGGGTGCTGTCATGGGCCCAACCATCGATCACGATCCGCTGACCGGGCGTCACCACGCCCTGACCGTGCAGGCTGTTGGTCATCACCTCTTTGGCCCCCATGAGCCGGTGGAACACACCCCCCGGTGCGAACCGCACCGTATGCCGTGGCGCGAACTGTTCCTCCATCGTGCCCTCGGGCGGCATGCGGTGATTGTCGCGGCCCGGCAGGTCGCGGATTTCGGGATGCAGCGTGCCGCCCATGGCGACGTTCACCTCTTGAAAGCCGCGGCATATGGCAAGGAACGGTTGCCCCCGGTCCACGCAGGCACGCACCAGCGGCAGGGTGATCGCGTCGCGTGCCCTGTCGAAGGCGCCGTGCGCCTCGGTCGGGGCCTCACCGTATTCCTCTGGATGCACATTCGGTCTGCCGCCGGTCAGCAGAAAGCCGTCGCAGACCTCCATCAACTCTGACACGCTGACATAGCGCGGGTCGGCGGGGATGATCAGCGGCATGCAACCTGCCACGTCCGCAACGGCCGACACATTGATCCGTCCCCCGGCATGCGCGGGATAACGATCGTTAAGCGTGTGCCTGTTGCCGATGATGCCGACGACGGGACGTTTCATGTCAGATCTCCAGACGGTTCCTTACATACAAAACATTCGTGTCAAACATTATCAAGATATGCACGACATTCCGTGAACAAGGCGGGAAACATGCACCTTTCGCTTACACTTGCGGCGTAGCGTTCAAGATGTGGGCGGGTTGTTCATGCTATCGGCCATGCGCATCCCGGTCGGGTGGTGCGGGCGGTCCGTCCACATCCTTCGGCCGGTTGCCGCGGCACCGGGCGCTGCAATACCGGACCTCGTCCCAGACTTTCGCCCATTTGCGCCGCCACTGCATGGGACGTCCGCATGTGGCGCAGGTCTTGACGGGCAAGTCGGCTTTCTTGCGGGTGCGTGCCATCACAGATCGAAGCGCAACTGCGCTGTGTCCTTCGGATTGGCAGGGCGCGGTTTGCGCGGCGGGCGCTTGCGGCTGGCATGTTTCTGCACGATCGCCTGCGTATCCGCGTCTCCGCGATGCGCGTGGCGCCGGGTGTAAACGGCGTCTTTCGCCGCTTTTGCCGCCGCGACAGGATCGACGATCGGTGCGGGGTACTCGCGGCCAAGCACGGTATTCGATGCGCCCCATGTCCATGGCCGCTGCAGATGCGCGTCCGGAACGCCCGCCAGCTCCGGGACCCAGTGCCGGGTGAACTCTCCGGTCGGGTCCTGATCCAGCCCCTGTTTCACCGGGTTGTAGATGCGGATCGTGTTCATGCCGGTCGTGCCTGACTGCATCTGCGTCTGCGACCAGTGGATGCCCGGCTCGTAATCGGTGAAATACCGCGCCAGGATCGTGCCCGTCGCCCGCCAGTCGAGCCACAGGTGATAGGAGGCCACCGCCATCAGCATCGATCGCATGCGGAAATTCAGCCAGCCGGTGGCGATCAGCGACCGCATGCAGGCATCGACAAACGGCAGCCCGGTTTCTCCCCGCGACCACGCCGCAAGCCGGTCGGGATCGGGATCGGCCGGGCGCAGGCCCTCATAGGCGGGGTGCAGGCAGCGATACTCGATCGCCGGCTCGTCCTCGAGCTTCTGCATGAAATGGTCGCGCCATGCCAGCCGCGCCTGAAAGGACCGCATCGCGCGCGCCCAGTCCGCGCCGCGCCCTTGCGGTGCTGCGCGCCCAGCCTGCACCACCTCGCGCACCGAAAGGCTGCCGAAGGCCAGATGTGGTGAGATCCGCGAACAGGCCCGCGCCCCGGTCAGTGGCGACGACATGGCGCGGGTATAGGTCTCGCCGCGGGTGCTGAGAAAGCTGTCAAGCGCGCGTGTCGCCGCGCGCCACCCGCCCCGCTGCCGACCGGGGCAGGAATCGGTCAGCTCAAGCGCCTGTGGCGCGGGCACGGCATCGCTTTCGACCTCCGCCACGGGGCGCATGTCGGCCGGTGGTGGCAGGACGGTCTCGCGCATGAAGCCGTCCCGCGCCGATTGCCAGCGGTCGCGATTGTCCAGACGGCGCATGACGCCACATTGCGGCAGTTCCACCCATGTCACCGACTGCATCCGCGCCCAGTCCGCGACGCGCCGGTCCCGCGCAAAGCTCCAGCCGTTGCCGGTTTCCTCGTGGCTGACCATGCGGGTCACGCCGAGGTCGCTGCGCAGTTGCTCCAGTATCGTCACCGCGTCGCCCGTGCGGATCACCAGCGACAGGCCAAGGCCGGCCAGATCCGTCCGCAGGCTGTCCAGCGTCTCGCAAAGAAATCCGTACTGTCGGCCAGACGCGTCGGGCTGCGCCCAGAGGTCAGGCTCGACGATGTAAAGCGGAAGAACGGGCCCCAGCCGCGCGGCATGGGTCAGCGCGGGGTGATCCGCGATGCGCAAGTCCCGCTTGAACCAGCAAATGACAGGTCTCGTCATGCTCCGCCCTCAGCCCGCGCGCCTCACTCGACCTCGACGGCTTCGCCGGTACGTCCGTCGATCCGGACATCCGGCGTGACGGGGTCCTGACCCTGATAGACGGTCCAGACGATCAACCCAATCATCAGGACACCCGCGAATATCATTGCCCCGCGGATGCCGATCAGTGCCGTCCGGTGTTGCTTTTTCTGCTTTTCGACGTTCGTGTCCGGTGCCGACATGACAGTTCCTTTCGTTCAAACAGTCGCGCGCTTCTTGCATTGAAGGCGCACGCGCATCGCCCTAACCTCTGACAGATGAAATCATTCTGCCTGATGGAGACGCCCGCGATGAAAGACGCCTCGCCCCAGACCATATATCTCGCGGATTACACGCCGCCAGCCTTTCTCGTGGACGAGGTGCATCTGACCTTTCGCCTTGCACCCGAACAGACCCGTGTCGTCAGTCGGATCGCGTTCCGTCCCAACCCCGATGCCATATCGCGCGACTTCTTCCTGCATGGAGAGGGGCTGCGGCTGATCGGCGCCAAGATCGACGGGCAGGCGATCACGCCCGAGGTGACCCCCGATGGGCTGCAGGCAAAGGTGCCCGACGCGCCCTTCACCTTCGAGGCCGAGGTCGAGATCGACCCCTTGGGCAACACCGCGCTGGAGGGGCTTTACATGTCGAACGGCATGTATTGCACCCAATGCGAGGCCGAGGGCTTTCGCAAGATCACCTATTATCCCGACCGCCCCGACGTGATGGGCGTGTTTACCGTCCGGATAGAAGGCGACATGCCCGTGATGCTGTCTAACGGCAACCCCGTCGCGCAGGGCTACGGCTGGGCGGAATGGCACGACCCGTGGCCGAAACCGTCCTACCTCTTCGCGCTGGTCGCGGGCGATCTGGTAGCGCATCCCGACAGTTTCACCACGCGGTCGGGGCGCGACGTGGCGCTCAACATCTGGGTGCGGCCGGGTGACGAGGACAAATGCGCCTTCGGCATGGAGGCGCTGAAGAAATCGATGACCTGGGACGAGGATGTGTACGGGCGCGAATACGACCTCGACCTGTTCAACATCGTCGCGGTAGACGATTTCAACATGGGCGCGATGGAGAACAAGGGGCTGAACATCTTCAACTCGTCCTGCGTCCTTGCCAGCCCCGAGACCTCGACGGACGCCAATTTCGAACGGGTCGAGGCGATCATCGCGCATGAATATTTCCACAACTGGACCGGCAACCGCATCACCTGCCGCGACTGGTTCCAGCTGTGCCTGAAGGAGGGTCTGACCGTATACCGCGACAGCCAATTCACCGCCGACATGCGCAGCGCCCCTGTCAAACGAATCGGCGACGTGATCGCCCTGCGCGCGCGGCAGTTCCGCGAGGATAACGGCCCGCTGGCGCATCCCGTGCGCCCCGAAAGCTTTGTCGAGATCAACAATTTCTACACCGCGACGGTCTATGAAAAGGGCGCCGAGGTGATCGGCATGCTCAAGCGGCTGGTGGGTGACGATGCCTATTACCGCGCGGTGGATCTTTATTTCGAGCGCCATGACGGGCAGGCCTGCACGATCGAGGACTGGCTGCGCGTGTTCGAGGAGGCCGCGGGCCGCGACCTCGCCCAGTTCAAGCGCTGGTATTCCGAGGCCGGCACGCCGCGCCTTCATGTGACGGAAAGCTACGCGGACGGCACTTATACCCTGCAGTTCGAGCAATCGACGCCCCCCACACCGGGGCAGGACGTCAAGACCCCGCGCGTGATCCCGATCGCGGTGGGGTTGCTGGGCCCGAACGGGGACGAGGTGCGGCCGACGCAGCTGATCGAGATGACCGAGCAGCGCCAAAGCGTGACCTTTGACGACCTGTCCGCGAAACCCGTGCCATCCATCCTGCGGGATTTCTCGGCCCCCGTGATCGTCGAGCGTGAGACGACCAATGCCGAACGTGCCTTCCTTCTGGCGCATGACACCGACCCCTTCAACAAGTGGGAGGCCGGGCGCGCGTTGGCGCGCAATGGCCTGCTCGCGATGATCCGCGACGCCGCCGACCCCGATCCCGCCTATATCGATGCGGTGCGGACGATGGCGCGCGATGACAGCCTCGACCCGGCCTTCCGCGCGCTGGCGCTGGGCCTGCCGTCGGAGGATGATCTGGCGCAGTCGCTGCACGACGCCGGTGATACCCCCGATCCGCAGGCCATCTGGCAGGCGCTGGAGCGCTTGCGCGACACCCGCGCCGGCGCACTCGAAGACACCGCGCGCGACCTCTACGCCGCCCACCAGGTCACCGCGCCCTACCGGCCCGATCCCGACCAGACCGCGGCACGGTCGCTGGCCAATGCGGCGCTCGCGATCCTCACGCGGCGCGATGGCGGCGCGCAGGCGCAGGCGCAATTCGACGCCGCCGGCAACATGACGCAGCAACTTGCGGCGTTTTCCTGCCTGCTGCAATCGGGCCGGGGCGACGCCGCTGTGCGCGCCTTCTATGACCAGTGGCGGCACGACCGGCTTGTGATCGACAAGTGGTTCAGCCTGCAGATCCTCAATGCCCGGCCAGAGGATACCGCGGATGTCGCGGCGCGCCTGACCGAGCACCCTGATTTCACCATCCGCAATCCCAACCGTTTCCGCGCCGTGCTGGGCGCGCTGACGATGTCGCCGGCGGGCTTTCACCACGCCTCGGGCAAGGGGTACCGGCTGCTGGCCGACTGGCTGATCGCGCTCGACCCGCTCAACCCGCAGACGACTGCGCGGATGTGCACCGCGTTCGAGACGTGGCGGCGCTATGACGCGCAGCGCCAGTCACTGATCAAGGCCGAGCTGGAGCGTATTCGCGCCACGGCCGGTCTCAGCCGCGATACCGGCGAAATGGTCGGGCGCATTCTGGAGGGGTGATGAGATGAGGCGGTCTTCCGACGCAGCAGCGACAGCGTATGTCCGCGGGCAGGCGATCCGACGGTTTTTCAGCGCACTTTATGCCGGCCAAGCCGCAAAAGCTGCAATCGATGCGCCAGCTTTGACAAATCGCCTGTCCGGGGGGCGCGCATGCGATGGCGCTGCGACCTGCGGTCGCGTACCGCGCCAGGGCAGTAACCTCGATGTCAGTTCAAGGCCATACTAGCCCGCTCACGCGGTAACTCTCGAACCGTCCGCCGGTAACATGCCGTACATCATCGCGTCAGCCGATGAACCGCGCCGCTGCCGCGCCGGTCATGTAGCTGATCTGCCCGCCCGCAAGGGTCGCGACGACACGGCGCGCATCGGGATCGATCACCGTCAGATCGGCGCGCAGGCCGGGGCGCAGCGCGCCCCGGTCGTCCAGCCCCAGGGCGTGCGCCGGTCCCGTTGACACCAGCCGCCACGCCGAGGCCAGATCGCACACCGCCGCATCGACAAGCCGGAAAGCCGCGCCCGCCAGCGAGGGATAGTGATAATCCGAGGCCAGCGCATCGACACAGCCCGCCGCGATCATCTCCAACGCGCCGGCGTTGCCGTTATGCGACCCGCCGCGCATCACGTTCGGCGCGCCCATGATCACCGCATCGCCCCCCGTGCGTGCGGCCTCTGCGGCCTCCGGCGTTTCGGGGAATTCGGCGATCCGCACGCCGCGCGCGCGGTGCCTTGCCCGGCTGTCCGCCGTCTGGTCGTCGTGGCTGCCCAGACGCACGCCCGCCGCGGCCAGCCTTGCGGCAAGCGTGTCGAGGGCGGGGGGCACCTCGGGCATGCGCGCGTGCAGGGCCTGCATGATCCCGAGATGCGTCTCGGGATTGCGCCCGATACGCAGGGACTGCCCGGTCAGACGCGGGGGCCGCTTGCCCGCTGCGAGGGCCACGTGCGGCAGGTGGTCGTTGAACACCACGTAATCGACGCCGGACTGTGCGATCATCTCTTCGATATCCGCGTAGGCGTCGATCAGCGACACCTCGACGCGCAGTTGCGCGCGCAGATCGGTCGCCACGCGGGGCCGGGTCGCGGCAAGCGCCTCCAGCATCCGTGCGGCGAATTCCGGCCCGCGCAGACCGCCTTCCCAGCTATAGAACTGCGCCAGCGTCGCCGTGGTGATGCCGCTCGCGGCCAGCTCGGCCTCGGTGGCGATCAGCCCGCGTGCCAGATCCATCATTGCGCCGCGACGCGGGGCAAGATGCCGCTCGAACGCGTCGCCATGCGCATCGACCAGCCCCGGCAGGATCAGAAATCCCGCCAGATCGACGACCCGCTCTTGCGGCGTGTCGGTGATCACGCCGTCCGCCAGCGACAGCGCACCCGGCCCGATCTCGTCGGGCCAGAGCACCTGCGCCCCGCGCAGGGTCAAGGCCGGCGCGCTCATCCCCCGCGTCGCCCCAGCAGGACATCACCGAGCGTCAGGTCATGGTCGAACCGGCCATGCGCCAGAAACTCCTCGACCTGCGCGATCACAAGCGGATTGTTCATCATGAACGTGTGCGTGACGGGCAGGGTGATGTGGTCCGCCATGCCCTCGACCCGCGTCGAGGCGACCGAGACCTTGCCATCGTCCGGCCCCTCGATCAGTGCCGAGAAATAGGGGTTGAGCGAGCGCGTCCCGGCGATCACGCCAAGTTCGAAATCGACGGGGGGCAGATTTTCCGGCAGCCCGTCCGGCCCGGTGATCAATTGCTGTCCGGCGGGCCCGTTAAGCCACTTGAACAGCTCCAGGGCGCCCAGTTCGTCGACCAGTTGACTGCCGTGATTTGGCGGGGCCAGCATCACGACACGGCCGAGGGTGTCGGGGCGGGTGTCGGCCAGCCAGACCCGCAGCAGGATACCGCCCATCGAATGCGTCACGAAATGCAGCCGCGTGTCGCCGCAGACCCGCTTTGCGTAGGGCAGGGTCTCTTCGGCCAGTTGCGCGATATCGTCTTCGGTCGACGGATAATCGGGCGAGAAGACGTCGTAGCCCTGGGATTCCAGTACTTCCTGCATCACCAGAAACGACGCGTCGCTGCGCGCCAACCCGTGCAGCAGAACGACGCAATCGGCGCGTGCCGCGGTCGAGACAAGGCCGAATGTGACGGCGAGGATAAAGGCGATCGATTTCATACGGCGCGTATAAGCCGGAATGCGGGCGCTGTGAACAGGGTTTGCGCGCAATGTCGCAGCCCGCCCGCCTGTCGCCGAGCCCCAGCAACCGGGGATCGAGCCACCCGAGGGGGATCGGCAGCGTGCCGCCTTGGCGGTCCGGCCATCACTTCACAGCACGCCGTCCGTGTCTGCCATGTTCAAGATACTCGATTATCACCCCACCCAGATCGGTGCCAGATCGTTGCGTCGCTGCCGTGATCTGTGGCTGGGGCATGATGGTCTTGAGATCAAGCCCGTCTGCTTGGCACGGGCCAGAGACGATGCGCGCCCGATCCGGGCGCATGGATCGGCCGGGCAGGGCGGGCGCGCAATCCCGAGATATGGGATGACCCCGGTGCCATTCCCGTCTATGAGACGGGCGACACATTCTGATCAACGGCCCAATCGCGCATGACCCGATCCCCCCGCCCCCCAAGGCAGCCACTTTTCTCGCAGCGCGACCGCGACAACCTGCTATGGTTCTGGCAGCACTACATGAAGCAGCGCGCGCGCTGGCTGGCGCTCGTCCTCGTGATGATCTTGGTGCAGGGCGTGGTCTATCAGCAATTCCTGTCGATCACCGAGAACGGCCTGCGCGTGATCTTCGAGAACGGCACCCTCGCCGAGCTGGCGCTGGTCTGTCTTGCGGTGTTCGTGCTGTTCGTCGTGCGCGGCGCGATGGCCTATTTCGTGCCGCGTATCGCGGTCTGGGTGTCGAACACCGCGATCCACGAGATGCGGCGCGATCTCATCACGCACATGATGGGGCTGGACCTCGCCTATTTCGAGCGCACCAAATCGGGTGATCTGATCCACCGGATCGTGACGCAGACACAGGCGCTCGGGCATTTCATCGGGCTGGCCACGGCCAACGCGGTTCGCGACGCGGTGACGGTGGTGATCGTGTCGGGGTATCTCATCTGGAAGAACCCGGTCCTGTTCACGGCCGCGATCCTCGTGCTGCCGTTCATCATCTGGGTGATGAACTACGTGTCGGACCTGGTCAAACGCGTGCAGGGCGAGGCCGAGACCGAGATGGGCCATTACATGAGCGGGATCGAGGAAACCGTGACCGCGATGCGCACCGTCAAGATCGCCAGCCAGGAAGAGGTCGAGGCCGCGCGGCTGGAAGAAAGCACCCGGCGGTTGCGCGATCTCACGCTGCACGTGCAGCGCACGCAGGCCCTCGTGATGCCGACGATCGATCTCAGCTCGGCCTTCGTCTATGTTCTGGTCATCGGTGGCGGCGGTTACATGGTTCTCAGCCCCGCGTTCGACACGGATGGCGCGGGCATCATCACCTTCCTGCTGGGCATGGTGCTGGTGTTTGATCCCGCGCGTCTTCTGGCGCAATATCTCGGCATCCTGCAAAGCCAGATCGTGCAGCTTGACCGGGTGCGCAACCTCTATCGCGAAACCCCGTCGATCACCGATGCGCCCGATGCGGTCAGCGAATTCGACACGGGCGGCGATATTGTGCTCGACAATGTCAGCTTTTCCTACAGTGCCGACCAACCGCTGTTCGAGGGGCTGTCGATGCGGCTCGACGGTGGGCGGGTCTCGGCCATCGTGGGCGCCACCGGGTCGGGCAAGACCACGGTCCTGTCCTTGCTGTCGCGGCTTTACGACGTGCAGGGCGGGCGGATCACGATCGGCGGCACGCCCATCGACAAATTGCGTATCCGGTCGCTGCGCGCCGCATTTTCCGTGGTGGCGCAGGATATCGTGATCTTCAACAACTCGATCTGGGAGAATATCCGCTACGTCAATCCCGAGGCGACCGAGGCGCAGATCTGGCAGGCGGCCGAGAACGCCGAGATCGCCGATCTGGTCCGGGCGCGCGGCGCGGCGCCGGTCGGTCCAAAGGGCGCGCAATTGTCGGGTGGACAGAAACAGCGGATCGCCATCGCGCGCGCCTTTCTCGTGGACGCGCCAATCCTGCTGCTGGACGAGGCGACCAGCGCGCTGGACCAGGGAACCGAGGCGCGGATCAAGTCGGCCCTGACCCGGCTGACCGAGGGGCGCACGACCATCGTGGTGGCGCATCGCCTGTCCTCGATCGCCGATGCCGACCGTATCCTCGTGCTAGAGGCCGGGCGGCTGGTGGAACAGGGCAGCCATGATGAATTGCTGGCCCGCAACGGCTATTACGCGCAACTCTACAAGGCGCAGAAACAGGGCGACGCCAAGGTTTGATCGATTCGATAATACCTGCGGACCACCACACACATCGGTGACTGTACCCGCGTCGCAGCCTGCGCTATGCCACGGCCCATGCGCCTGTTTCTCTTGACCGCCCTCACCATGATCGCGTTTGCGGCCAATTCCGTGCTCAACCGCATGGCTCTGGCCGGGGGCGGGATCGACGCCGCCAGCTTTGGCACCATCCGCCTGATCGCCGGGGCCGTCATGCTGGCCGTGATCTGCGTCATGTTGCGCGGCGGGCTGCATCTGCGCGGGTCGGGACGGTGTGCGGGCGTCGTGTCGCTGCTGGTGTACATGTACGGTTTCTCCGCCGCCTACACCGCGCTCGATGCCGGGCTGGGCGCGCTTATCCTGTTCGGCGTCGTCCAGATCACCATGTTTGCCGGGGGTCTCATGGTGCGCGAGCCTTTGCCGCCGCGCCGCTGGATCGGGGCGGCGTTGGCATTCGCGGGCCTGTCCTGGCTGCTCTGGCCGGGGGCCGGACCTCAGGTCAGCGTCCTGCACGGCCTGTCGATGGCCATGGCCGGTATCGGTTGGGGTGTCTATTCCCTGGCCGGGCGGCGCAGTACCGATGCGCTACAAGGCACCGCCGCGAATTTCATCCTCGCGGCGCCCTTGGGAGTGTTGATCGGCCTCGCCCTGCCGGCGGGCGCGGCCGGTACGGTGATCGGCCCCCAGGGCGCGGCGCTTGCCATCCTGTCGGGCGCGGTGACCTCGGGGCTTGGGTACGCGCTGTGGTATCACGTGCTGCCCGGACTTGTGTCATCTGTCGCGGCCGTGGCGCAACTTAGCGTGCCGGTGATCGCCATGGCGGGCGGGATGATCTTTCTGGGCGAAAGCCTGACCGCGCAATCCCTGCTTGCCGGCGCGCTGGTTCTGGGCGGTGTGGCAATCTCCGTGCTGCCGTTTCAGGGGCCAACCAGCCGTTCCAGCGGATCATAGCCGAACCCCCCGTCAAAGGCGATTTCCGCAAGGCTGTCGGGCTTGACCCGAAGCCCGTCCATTTCCGTCCGGTCCACCCAACGGCGCCGCGTCACGATGCCCTCGGGATCGCGCCAGCCCGCATCCAGCCTACCCGTGATCACATTGGCGCGAAAAAACACCTCGACCTGGTGAAAGCCGCGCTCGGGGGCGTGGAACTCGTTGACGAGGCACGGTGCGCCCACCTCGATCATCAGCCCGGTTTCCTCGTGCACCTCGCGCATCAGGGTTTCGGGCAGGGACGCGCCCGCATCGACCCCGCCGCCCGGCGCACACCATAGCGTCGTCTCGGCACCCGCGTAGGCATTGACCAGCAAAAGCCGCCCATCCTCGACGATCACGGCGCGGGCGGCGAGGCGTGGGCTGGGCATGACGGCTCCTGCGGGGGTGTGCTTGCGCGAACCATGCCCGCCGCACGCGGCCGCGACAACCCGCCGAATGGGGCTTGTGTTTCCCGTGCCTGCCGGTCCAGCGTGTCGCAAACGAACAAAGGGGGACATGACATGGCCGATAACACCCGCACTGGCGGACAACTTCTGGTGGACTGCCTGATGGCACTGGGGGCGCGGCACAGCTTTGGCGTGCCGGGCGAAAGCTATCTGGCGGTGCTCGATGCGCTGCACGACACGGCCGGGCGGCTTGACTTCATGCTGTGCCGACAAGAGGGCGGATCTGCGTTCATGGCCGCCGCCTATGGCAAGCTGACCGGGTCGCCGGGCATCGCCTGGGTCACACGCGGGCCGGGGGCCACCAACGCGTCGATCGGCGTGCATACCGCGATGCAGGACAGTGCGCCGATGATCCTGTTCGTGGGCCAGGTGGCCACCGGCATGAAGGGCCGCGAGGCGTTTCAGGAACTGGATTACCGCGCCGTGTTCGGCACGATGGTCAAGTGGGCGGTCGAGATCGACGATGTGGACCGCATCCCCGAGATCACCGCGCGCGCCTGGAAGACCGCGACCACCGGGCGTCCCGGCCCGGTCGTGGTGGCACTGCCCGAGGACGTGCTGAGCGCGGCGACCGTCACGGTCCCGTTGACAGGCCCCGCGCGCTATGTCGAGGCCGCGCCGTCGGCCGACGCGATAGAGACCACCCGTGCCATGCTTGCCGGGGCGCAGCGCCCCGTCATCCTTTACGGCGGGGGCAACTGGTCAGGCGCCGGGCGCGCCGCCTTGCATGCCTTTGCCGCGGGATCGGACATTCCGGTCGTGTCGGTCTTCCGCTACCAGGACAAGTTCGACAACCACGCGCCGGTTTTCTGCGGCGAGGCGGGCGTGGGCATGGTGCCGCATGTGCGCAGCCTGCTGGCCGAGGCGGACGTGATCCTTGCGATCAACGTGCGCTTTGGCGAGAATTCCACCGATGGCTACAGCGTGCTGTCGGTGCCGCAGCCTGCGCAGGATATTGTCCATGTGCATGCCTCGGATCTGGAACTGGGCAAGGTCTATCAGCCCACCCTCGGCATTCAGGCGGGGCCGAATGCCTTTGTCACCGCGCTTGATGCCGCGGGCCCCGTCACAGGGGGCTGGTCGGCATGGCGCGCCGAGGCCCGCGCGGCGTGGGAGGCGGCGTTCGATCTGCCCGACCAGCCCTCGCCGGTCGACATGGGGCGGGTGACGGCGCATCTGCGCGACGTGCTGCCCGACGACGCGATCATCACCAACGGCGCCGGCAATTTCGCGATCTGGTCCGGGCGGTTCCTGAAATACGGCCCGGACATGCGGCTGCTTGCGCCGCAATCGGGGGCCATGGGCTACGGCATCCCCGCCGCCATCGCCGCAAGACTGGTGTACCCCGAGCGCCGCGTGGTCTGTTTCGCGGGCGACGGCGATTTTCAGATGAACGGGCAGGAACTTGCCAGTGCCGCGCAGGCGGGCGCGCAACCGATCATCCTGGTGCTCAACAACGGCACCTACGGCACCATCCGCGCGCATCAGGAAAAGCACTATCCCGAGCGCGTGTCGGGCACGACGATGGTCAATCCCGATTTCGCCGCACTGGCCCGCGCCTATGGCTTTCACGGTGAACGGGTCGAGACGACCGAGGCGTTCCCCGACGCCTTCGCGCGCGCTTGCGCATCCAAGACCGGCGCCGTGCTGGATCTGGCGATCTCGCCCGAGGCGATAACGCCGCGTGTCACGCTCAGCGCCATGCGTGAGGCGGGGCTGGCACAGAAGATGAAGGCCTGAGGGGGGCCTGTCTCGGCCCGCTACGGGGTGATTGCGTGCGTTACACGGTACACGGTCGGTGGCCGCACAGCCATCGCTCGTCTGTCGGGTCCGCCATAAGGTGCAAGAGGCTGTGCCGGCGCGGACGTAAAAGGCGGTGGCCCGGCCTTGTCGGGAAGACCCTTGCGCAGGCGGATGCGCCGATCACGCCGTCGTGCCGGGCCGTCAGATCAGTGCAAAGATCCGGGCCGGGCCGCCGGTGCCGCCGCGATGCTTGGGGGCGCCAACGACCACGGTGGCCCCCGCCGCCGGCACGCGGTCCAGACCCGCCATGCACTCGATCCCGAACCGGCCCGTCGGCAGCCAGGCGTAATGCGTGGCGAAATCCGCCGACGCCCCGTGATCCAGCGACAGGGTGTCCGACGCGATGGAACGTGCGCCGGTCTCCTTGATCAGCATCTCGGCGGCCTCGACGTGAAAGCCCGGATAATGCTGCGCCTCGCCGTCGAAGCCGCGGAACGCATCCGTTCCGGTCTTGGCCCCCCATCCCGAAAACAGCGCCACGCAGGCGCCGTCGGGGATGGGGCCGTGCGCGTCCATCCACGCCCGCAGATCGTCGGGCGTGAGCCGCGTGTCGGCATCCTCGGACGCGCGCGCGGCGATATCCACGACGCACAGCGGCGCCACCAGATCCCCCAAGGGGATTTCGTCGACCGATGCACCATCGGCCGAGAAATGCAGCGGCGCATCAACATGCGTGCCGGTATGCTCGTTCACCGTCAGCGTCATCAGGTTCAGGCCGTGCGCGTCGAAGTTGAAATTCTGTTCGGTCGAGATCCCCGGCTCTCCGAAATAGGTCGGAAACGCGGCGTCATAGACGTGGGTCAGGTCCTCGACCCGGCTGTGTCCCTGCGCCATGGCGGGCGGCGCCCCCACGGGTGACAGCGCGGCGGCCGCGCCGGCCCCCGCCGCGGTGGTGAAAAAGGCCCGGCGTGACAGCATCCTGTCCTTGACCGCGTTGATGATGCAGGCGTCACACATGGGTCTCTCCTCAGGTTGGGTCCGGTCGTTCGGCTCCGGCGTCCGGGGTGCGTCAGGCCTCTCGGGCGACCGCATCACATCGCGGATGATCCTCGATCCACTATGGAGTTTACCGGTCACGCCGTGTATTGCAAGGCTGCAGGTGAACCGGGAGGTCGTGCCATGGCGGCATTGTTGCGATTGTTGATTTTCGGGCTGATCTTCCTGACTGCGGTCTATTTCGCCCTGTCATGGTATTTTCGTGCCGAACGCCGCCGCCGGATGGAGCGCGACTGGGAAGATGCCGGCCGTCCCGGCGCACGGGATGCCTATGTCAAGGCCGGTATGGAGCAGTACGAGCAATCGCTGCGCCGCAGGCTGATCTGGCTGGTCTATATCGTTCCGGTAACGGCGGTGATCGCCATCGTCTATGTCACGAATTACATGTAAAGGGGATGTCGCATGGTCTATGTCAAATGGGTGTTCTGGGGGGTGTTCTGGACGCTGCTTGCGGCGTTCCTGCATTACACGCTGCCGCATCACGATGTGGTGCGGATCACCGACACCTACGAGCGGCGGATCGAGCCGGGTGACAACGCGCTGTTCTGGTCGAATGCCGATACCGGCGACAACACGCAGGCGACGGGGCGCGACGTGTTCTTCATCCAGAGCTTTCTGAACGACGAGCAGCCGATGGTATACCGCAACGAGGATACCGGCTGGGGCTGGCCGCCCTATTTCAAGTTCGACACGTCGAACCTGCAGGCCCAGGCCTCTGACGCCAAGATGAACGCGAGCGGCGCAGAGGCGCGGTGGGTCGATGTGCTGCATTACGGCTGGCGCAACGAGTTTCTCTCGATCTATCCCAACGCTGTCTCGATCACCCCGGTCTCGGGGCCGGATGTGCGGATCATCCCCTGGTTCAACATCGTGGTGCTGACGCTGCTGGCGGTGCTGTTCTGGACGATCCGCGCCCGCTGGAAGCGGTTCTGGCGCAAGCGCGAGGAATGGGCCGAGGACGAGTGGAGCGACGGCAAAGCCTGATCCGCGGCGCTCGTGTCGGCCTAACCTGCGCGCCCGCCACGAACAGGCGTGCAGATAATCACGGGATATGTCGTCGGGTGCGAGGCTGCCGACGAGAGTTTCGAGCGCGCCCGGACATGGATCTTTCCCGATGATCGCAGGTGCGGGACCCACGTTCCCCGGCCATGTCAGAAAAAAAGAGTCAACCGGGCGCGTGCCTGCGACAAATCAGCACCGTGTTCATGTGACCACTTTTCGTTAAACCGTCCCCTCGTGAGGGAATGCACTTCTATCACTCTGAAACTGGCCGCCTGAGCGGGCTGCGTCGGTTAAAGGGCGTTGGCGGCAATGACTTTGACCAGACCGAGACGCACGACCCGAGTCGGAACACGAAAACCTGAAAGCAGGAAACGCGCATGAACATGAAATCTTACAAGACCTGGGCCCTGCTGGGGGCCGCCGGTGGTGCTGGCTTCGGCCTCTTCGCCGCTCCTTTGATCTATATCCTGATCAATCTGTCCTTCGACGGCGTCACATTCGCCGAAACCGCGCGCTTCGCCGTCGCCAACGGGGTCACGTGGGGCGTTTTGGGCCTGTTTGCCGGTGTCTTCTTTTGGGTGGTCATGACTGTGCAAAATCCGCCCGAGGAGAATTGACCCCGATCACGGGGAAACGTCCGCTATCAAAGCTCTGCGTTAAGTGTCAGCTTTCGAGAAATGGGCTAACGCCTTCATGCGTGGTCTCGGCGCTGACTGATGCGCACCGATCGGTCTTCTTCAAACGGGTCCGTCCTGTTCGCGCGCCAAGTGCCTTCGTCTGATTCAGCACGCGTGTCCGAGGCTGGACCAAGGACCGCCGTGTCCCGCGTAACCCATTCGTCAGGTAAAAAAAGCGGGCGCGAGGGGTGGTCTCACGCCCGGTATTTTTGTCACTGCGCCTGCAGCTCGCCCGAGGGGCGGGGGGTGTTGCGCGTCTCGGCGGGAAGCACCGGGTAGACCACCTCCGGCACCTCTCCGGTCAGCGATCCGAGGAAGGCGACGATCTTGTCGGTCTCGGTCTCGTTCAGTTCCGCGCCGAGTTGCGACAGGCCCATGATCTGCACCGCGACATTCAGGTTCCAGACCTTGCCGGAATGGAAATAGGGCGCGGTCTGGTCGATGTTGCGCAGGGGCGCCGCGCGGAAGACATATGAATCGTCGGCGGTCTTGGTCACCTCGAAGCGGCCGCGATCATCCTCGGGCAGCACATCCGCGCCCGGCTTTTCGATCAGGCCGAACGGGTAGTATCCGTTACCGCCAAGGTTGATCCCGTTGTGGCACGACGCACACCCCTTCTCCATGAAGAGCGCGAGCCCCTCCTTCTGCGTCTGGGTCAATGCGCCGTCATCGCCGTTCAGCCATGCGTCGAAGGGCGCGGGCGTGATCAGCGTGGCCTCGTAGGCCTCGATCGCCTTGGCAAAGTTGTCGAAGGTCACCGGGTCGTCGGTGTCGGGAAACGACGCCTCGAACCACTCGACATATTGCGGCATCGAGGTCAGCGTGGCGATGACGTTCTCGGGCGTGTTGGCCATCTCGACCCCGGCCTGCACCGGGCCCTTGGCCTGCTCGGCCAGATCCTCGGCGCGCCCGTCCCAGAACTGGGCGTCGTTGAATACCGCGTTCAGCACGGTGGGCGAGTTGCGCGGCCCGCGCTGCCAGGCATGGCCAATCGAGGTTTCCATGTTGTCGTCGCCCCCGGTCGCGAGATTGTGGCACGAATTGCACGAGAACACGCCAGAGGCCGACATGCGCGGATCGAAGAACAGCGCCTTGCCAAGGTCGATCTTGTCTTCGGTCAACACGTTGTCGTTGAGCGCGGGGATGGTCGAGGGCAGGGGTTGGAACATCTCTTGCGCCTGCTCGCGCAGGTCGGACGCGGCGGCGCTCTGACCAAGAGCCAGCACTGCGGCGGTGCAAAGAATGGTGCGTCGTGTCGAGGTCATGTGGGATCTCCTTTGGCTGTGAACCTTGCACGGGCGTGACAGGCGTCATGCGCGCGATCACGCAGGGTCTATCCGCTGCATGATCTCGCGCATTGATATATCTCAAACCATGCGCGGCCCCGCCCGCCGTCGCCTGAACGCCTGTCGCCGCCGCGCGGTGGCGATCCTGCGCCGGCCCGACTGCGCCATATCGGTCGCAATCGGGCAATTTGGTCGTGGGACGCTTGAAACTGTCGTCGCGCAGGGTCTATGGCGCGGGTGATCGCGCAGCGTCGCAACGCCAGACCCATTCGCAATTCAACCGAGGACCAAGATGCATTTGCCGAATCTCGCCCCCGTCCCCGAACTTTACGTGTCCTACGAAAGCGCCCAGAAGCTCAAGATCGAGGCGGGCGACCTGACAAGCTGGGATCTCAGCCTGAGGCAGATCTGCGATCTGGAACTCTTGATGAATGGCGGGTTCAACCCGCTCAAGGGCTTCATGACCGAGGCCGATTACAAGAGCGTGGTGCAGACGCTGCGGCTGACCGATGGCACGCTGTTTCCGATGCCGATCACCCTGGATGTCAGTCAGGCCTTTGCCGACAGTATCGAGATCGGCGAGGACATCGCGCTGCGGGACCAGGAGGGTGTGATCCTCGGGACGATGACGGTGACCGACCGGTGGATGCCCGACAAGGCGCAAGAGGCCGAACAGGTATTCGGCGCCGATGACGTGGCACACCCGGCGGTGAATTATCTGCACAACACGGCCGGTCCGGTGTACCTGGGCGGACCCGTGACCGGTATCCAGCCGCCGACGCATTACGATTTCCGGGGCCGCCGCGACACGCCCAACGAAATGCGCGCCCGCTTTCGCAAGCTTGGCTGGCGGCGCGTGGTGGCCTTCCAGACGCGCAACCCGCTGCACCGCGCGCATCAGGAACTGACATTCCGTGCGGCGAAAGAGGCGCAGGCGAACCTGCTGATCCATCCCGTCGTGGGCATGACCAAGCCGGGCGACGTGGATCATTTCACCCGCGTGCGCTGCTACGAGGCGGTGCTCGACAAGTACCCGCAATCGACCACCACGATGAGCCTGCTGAACCTCGCGATGCGCATGGCCGGCCCGCGCGAGGCAGTGTGGCACGGCATCATCCGCCGCAACCACGGCTGCACGCATTTCATCGTCGGCCGCGATCACGCCGGACCCGGCAAGAATTCGCAAGGCGAGGATTTCTACGGCCCTTATGATGCGCAGGAGCTGTTCCGCAAATACAAGGACGAGATCGGCATCGAGATGGTCGATTTCAAACACATGGTCTATGTGCAGGAACGCGCGCAATACGAGGCCGTGGACGAGATCGAGGATCGCGACGACGTCACCATCCTCAACATCTCGGGGACAGAATTGCGTCGCCGCCTGCAGGAGGGGCTGGAGATCCCCGACTGGTTCTCGTTCCCCGAGGTCGTGTCCGAGCTGCGCCGCACAAGACCGCCGCGCGCCAAGCAGGGGTTCACGGTGTTCTTCACCGGGCTGTCCGGCTCGGGCAAGTCGACAATCGCCAACGCGCTGATGGTCAAGCTGATGGAGATGGGCGGACGTCCCGTGACCCTTCTGGACGGCGACGTGGTGCGCAAGAACCTGTCATCCGAACTGGGCTTTTCCAAGGAGCATCGCGACCTCAACATCCGCCGCATCGGCTATGTCGCCAGCGAGATTTCCAAGAATGGCGGCATCGCCATCTGCGCGCCGATCGCCCCCTATGCGGCCACCCGTCGGGCGGTGCGCGAAGAGATCGAGGGCTACGGCGCCTTTGTCGAGGTGCATGTCGCCACCAGCCTCGAGGAATGCGAACGCCGCGACCGCAAGGGTCTTTACAAGCTGGCGCGCGAGGGCAAGATCAAGGAATTCACGGGCATTTCCGATCCCTATGATGTGCCCGAGGATCCCGAACTGCGCGTCGAGACCGAGAATGTCGATGTCGACAACTGCGCGCACCAGGTCATCCTGAAGCTGGAATCGATGGGCCTGATCGCGGGCTGACGCGCGGGCGCGGCGTGGGGCGGTTGATGGGGTCGTATGCCATATCGCTGACGTCGATCCCGCCGCGCTACGATCGGCTTGGCCCGGTGCTGCACAGCCTGCTGGCGCAGCGTCCGGCGCCGTGGCGCGTGATCCTGTGCCTGCCGCAGCATCCCGCACGGTTTGATCCGGCGCCGCTGCCGGCGCTGCCGGAGGGTGTCGAGATTCTGCGCCCCGCGCGCGATGACGGGCCGGCAACCAAGGCGTTACCGGCTGCCCGCGCGCTTGCGGGGCGAATCGACCGTCTGATCTATTGCGATGACGACTGGATCATGCCTCCCGACTGGGCGGCGGGCCTGTTGCGCGGCGGTGCGCCGCACGAGGCCGTCGCGGGTGCCGGGTTCGACGTTGACCGGCTCAAGCGTCGCAGCCACCGGCCGCCTGATACGACCTTGTGTGATATCGCGCAAGGCTATGCCGGGGTGTTGGTCCGTCCCGGCTGGCTCACCGGACCCGACTGCACACCCACCGTCGAAGGCTGGCCTGTGGATGATCTGTGGCTGTCGGCACAAATGGCGCGACAGGGCATTTCCATCCGCTTGTCCCACACCGCGCGGCACGGGATGCGATTGGCATTTGCGGACGAACACGCGCTGCAAGACGCCGAAATTGATGGCCGGCGGCGCCACGCCGCCAATATGGCTTGCGTGGCGCAGATCACCGCACGTTACGGCCTCTGGCCCCCGCTATGACGGTGCGGACCCCGGTCAATGGACCGTGACCGGGTCCATGTTGTTCTGCCGTGCGACCTGAAAGGCAAGGTTGCGGTTGTCCACCAGCGCGAGACGCTCGCCCTCTTCGCTGTGCACCGCGTAAAGCGTGGTCAGATCGCCGACCTGCTCTTGCAAATCTTCCGGCAGGTCCGCCACATCGACGGGTCGGACATAGACGATGGCCCGGCTGTGGGACTCGCCAAAATCGTAAAATTCCTCCATGACCTTTTACCCCTTGTTTATCTTGATTTTCTGAACCACCGGCTCTGGTTGGGCGCGGGTGAGATCCACGTGAAGCAGCCCGTTTTCCATGATTGCCTCACCGACCTCGACGCCGTCGGCCAGCACGAATGACCGTTGGAACTGCCGTGCCGCGATACCGCGATGCAGGTAGATGCGGTCGGTGCGGTCGTCAAGCTGGCGCCCGCGAATGACCAGTTGCCTGTCCTCGACGGTGATCGACAGATCGCCTTCCGCGAATCCGGCCACGGCCAGCGTGATCCGATAGGAATTCTGCGATGTCTGTTCGATATTGAAGGGCGGGTACCCCTCGTTGCCTGACTTGGCGCTGCGTTCCAGCATCCTTTCAAGCTGTTCGAACCCCAGCATGTAGGGGTGCGATCCCATGGTCAGTTTTGTCATCGACATGTCCTTATGCTAAGCGACCGTCCGTTGTGCAAGGCCCCGTAACGGCGACCCGCATCGGTAACATGGGCCTGCAACTGCCGCCGCGCAAGGGCTTTGCGAATGGCGGCGGATTGCGTATCCTAGACAATCAATCAATGGGGACGAATCGCGCGCCATGAACGCCTACAGCGATCTATCGATGAAACCCGACGACGTGCTGCGCGTGGAACTGGAAGAATTCCGGCGCGAGCACGGCGATCTCGACGCGGCGATCCGGGCCCTGCAGGACAGGCGCACGGCCGATGCGCTGACACTGCAACGGCTCAAGAAAAAGAAGCTCTGGCTGCGGGACATGATCGCACGGATCGAGGATCGTCTGTACCCGGACATCATTGCATGAGCCCACCCGATCGGTATAGGACGCCCGCCAGAACGAGGGGCGTGACATGACAGGTGTGAAAATCGGGATCATCATGGGCAGCCAGTCGGACTGGTCCACCATGCGCGAGGCGGCCAAGGTTCTCGACGAATTGGACGTGGCCTACGAGACACGCATCGTCTCGGCGCATCGCACGCCGGACCGTCTGTGGGATTATGGCAGGACCGCCGTCGAGCGCGGGCTGCAGGTCATTGTCGCAGGCGCCGGCGGCGCCGCGCATCTGCCGGGCATGATGGCGTCGAAAACGCGCCTTCCGGTGATCGGCGTCCCGGTGCAAAGCCGCGCGTTGTCCGGGCTCGACAGTCTCTATTCCATCGTTCAGATGCCGCGCGGCTTTCCCGTGGCGACGATGGCGATAGGCGCGGCCGGGGCGGCCAATGCCGGGCTGATGGCCGCGGCGATACTTGCCAATGCCGATGCGGATCTGGCGCAGCGTCTCGATGACTGGCGCACTGCGCTGTCGGCCTCGATCCCGGATGAGCCTGTCGATGACTGATCCCGTCCCGACAGGCGCGACACTGGGCATTCTGGGCGGTGGTCAGCTGGGCCGCATGCTGTCGGTCGCGGCGGCGCGGCTCGGTTTCAAGACCTGCATCTTCGATCCGGGCGGGGATTGCCCGGCGAGCCACGTGGCGAATTACCACTTCAAGGCGGCATATTCCGATCAGGACGCGCTGTACCGTTTTGCCGAGGCGGTGGATCTCATCACGTACGAGTTCGAGAATATTCCGCCCGAGGCGCTGGATGTGCTGGAACCGCTGAAGCCCGTCCGGCCCGGTCGCAAGGCCCTCCGCGTCAGCCAGGACCGGCTTACCGAAAAGGCGTTCCTGTCGGGACTCGGGCTGGCCACGGCCCCGTTCGCGGCGGTGGATGACAAGGTCGATCTGGCCGAGGCCGTGGGCGAGATCGGCCTGCCCGCGATCCTCAAGACGCGCCGCTTCGGCTATGACGGCAAGGGCCAAGTGCGGATCGAAAAGGCTGGCGCGGCCGAAAAGGCGCTGGCTGCCATGAAGGGTGCGCCGGCGATCCTTGAAGGTGTCATCGAGTTCAGCCACGAGGTATCGGTCATCGCGGCGCGCAATGCCGCCGGTGATGTGGCCTGTTTCGATCCCGGCGAGAACGTGCACGAGGGCGGCATCCTGCGTACGACGACCGTGCCCGCCCGCCTCAGCGTGGCGCAGCGGACCGATGCGGTTCTGCTGGCCGGTCAGATCCTCAACAAGCTGCGCTACGTGGGCGTCATGGGGGTCGAGCTGTTCGTGACGCCCAAGGGCCTTGTCGTGAACGAGATCGCGCCACGCGTTCACAATTCCGGCCACTGGACGCAGGCGGGCTGCGCCATCGACCAGTTCGAACAGCACGTACGCGCCGTGGCGGGCTGGCCGCTAGGGGACGGATCACGGCACAGCGACGTGGTAATGGAAAATCTCATCGGGGACGACATGGACCGGCTGCCCGACATCCTGCGCGACCCGCGCGCCGGACTGCATCTTTACGGCAAGGCCGAGATCAAGCCAGGCCGCAAGATGGGCCACGTCAACCGCGTGACGGGCCGGCCGGGGTAGCGCCGCGGCCCAAGTTACGTGTCGGCAGCTGGATGAGCCCGGAAAATTTGAAATTTTCCGGTCCGGAATTTTTCGAAAATTCCGGCGCCCGGAGCGGCCGCGCCACGCCGAATTCCCGTCTTTGCATTCTTCGCGCGCCCCGCTACGTGACATGTCATGCATCGCCTGCCCGCCCCGCTTCACCAATGGTTCACCGCCCGCGGCTGGCAGTTGCATCCGCATCAGGCGGACATGCTGGCCCATGCAGACGATCCCGCGACGCTGCTGATCGCGCCGACGGGGGGCGGCAAGACGCTGGCGGGGTTCCTGCCGACGCTCGCGGATCTGGCCGACCACGACCATGCCGGGCTGCACACGCTTTATATCTCGCCGCTCAAGGCGTTGGCGGCTGACATCCGCCGCAACCTGACCGCGCCTGTGACCGAGATGGAGCTCGATCTGCGGATCGAGGACCGCACAGGCGACACCTCGGCCCATAAAAAGCGCCGGCAGCGTGCCGACCCGCCGCATATACTGCTGACCACGCCCGAAAGCCTTGCGCTGATGATCTCCTACGAGGATGCGCCGCGCATCTTCCGGGGGCTGAAGCGCGTCGTCGTGGACGAGATCCACGCGCTGGCGGAATCGAAACGCGGCGACCAGTTGATGCTGGCGCTCTCGCGGTTGCAGGCGCTGTGCCCCGGCCTGCGCCGCGTCGGGCTGTCGGCCACGGTCGAGGACCCGCCCGCGCTCGCACGGTTCATGGGGCAGGCGGGGCAGGTGCCCACGATCCTCGACGCCGATCCCGGCCCGGAGCCGGATATCGCCATGCTCAACACTGACCAAGCCCAGCCCTGGGCCGGTGGCGGGGCTGCCTATGCGATCCCCGCGGTGCTTGACCAGGTGCGGCAGCATCGCACCACGCTGATCTTTCACAATACCCGCGCGCAGGCCGAGATCTTCTTTCACAACCTGTGGCTGGCCAACGCGGACGCGTTGCCCATCGGCATCCATCACGGCAGCCTGGATCGCGAGCAGCGCGAGCGGGTCGAGGCGGCGATGGTCGCGGGCCAGCTGCGCGCCATCGTCTGCACCGGCAGCCTTGACCTGGGGCTCGACTGGGGTGACGTGGATCTGGTGATCCAGGTCGGTGCGCCGAAGAACGTCAAGCGCCTCGTGCAACGCATCGGGCGGGCCAATCATCGCTACAACGCGCCGTCAAAGGCGCTGCTGGTCCCCGCCAACCGGTTCGAGGTGGTCGAATGTCAGGCCGCGCTGCAGGCCGTCAAGGATCGCGATCTCGACGGTGCGCCGCGTGGGGACGGCCCGCGCGACGTGCTGTGCCAGCATATCCTGATCCGCGCCTGCGCTGGGCCGTTCGCCGCAGGTGATCTTTACGCCGAGGTTGCCGCGACGGGGGCCTATGCGACGCTTACCCGTGCGCAATTCGACGCCTGCCTCGATTTCTGTGCCACCGGGGGATACGCCCTGCGCGCCTACGATCGCTGGCAACGCCTGCAACAGCGCGCCGACGGGCAGTGGCAATTGCGCGACCCGCGCGCCGCACGCCTGATCCGGATGAATATCGGCACGATCCAGGACACCGACACGCTGAAGGTGCGCATGAAGCGCGGCCGCGGCGGCACCCCACTGGGCGAGATCGAGGAAGGTTTTGCCGCGACGCTGACGCCGGGCGACACGTTCTTGATGGGCGGGCAGATCGTGCGGTTCGAATCCTTGCGCGAGATGGTCGTCGAGGTCAGCCGCGATCCCGGCCGCACGCCCAAGATCGCCACCTACATGGGCACCAAGTTCGCCAATTCCACGCAGCTTTCGGACCGGATCCTGACCATTCTCAACCAGCCTGACTGGCCCGACCTGCCGGATCACATCAGCGACTGGCTGCACCTGCAGCGCCGGATGTCGCAGATGCCGCAGGCCGGTCGGCTGCTGGTCGAAAGCTTTCCCCACGCGGGGCGCGAGCATGTCTGCGTCTACGGCTTCGCCGGGCGCAACGCGATGCAGACCCTCGGCCTGCTGGTCACCAAGCGGATGGAGGAGCAGGGGCTTGCGCCGCTTGGCTTCGTGGCCACCGATTACGCCACGCTGATCTGGGGGCTGGAGCCGCTGACCGACGCCGCCCCGCTGTTCGATCCTGACGCGCTGCGCGCGGGGCTCGACCAATGGCTGATGTCCAACGCGGTGATGAAACGCACCTTCCGCGCCTCGGCCATCATCGCCGGGCTGATCCAGCGCAATCAACCCGCCGCGCGCAAGAACGGACGGCAGGCGACGTTTTCATCCGACATCCTTTACGACACGCTGGTGAAATACGACCCGGATCACCTTCTGCTGGACATCACCCGCGCCGAGGCGATGCGCGGGCTGGTGGATTTCGGCCGAATCGAGGAGATGCTTACCCGTGTCGCGGGCCGCATCACCCTGCGCCGGTTGGCCCATGTCAGCCCGCTGGCCGCGCCGCTGTTCCTGGAGGCCGGGCGCATGCCGGTCGAAGGTGCGGCCCAAGACCGCCTGCTGGCTGAGGAAAGCGCGCGGCTGATGCAGGCCGCAGGCCTCGACGCGATCGACGCGGGCGCAGTCATGGGCGGCTGATCCCTGCGCGGCCCGGGCTTGCTGCCTGTGCCAAGACACCCCGCTAATGCCCCTTGCCAATCGTCGCGCCACGCGCCACCACCGCGGCCATGGACGGGCATGATTTCACCCTCGCCGGCGCGGCGCTCACGGCGCTGCCCTCGGGCGCGCTTTACTGGCGCGCGCAGGATCTGCTTTGCGTGTCGGACCTGCATCTCGGCAAGGCCGAACGCGGCGCGCGTCGCGGTGCGGCGCCCTTGCCGCCCTACGAGACGCGCGACACGCTGACCCGGCTCGAGGCTGATTTGCACCGCACGGGCGCCACGACCGTGATCTGCCTGGGGGACAGTTTTGACGACACTGCCGCGGCGCATGCCCTGCCGGAGACCGAGCGGCTGTGGATCGCGACGCTTCAGGCCGGGCGGCACTGGATCTGGATCGAGGGCAATCACGATCCCGGTCCGGTGGATCTGGGCGGCGATCACAGGTTCGACCTGCCCGTACCGCCACTGGTCTTCCGCCATATCGCGATGCCCGGCGCAACCGGCGAGATCTCGGGGCATTATCATCCCAAGGCGCGGTTGAACCTGCGCGGACGCCGCATTAGCCGCCCCGCCTTTTTGATCGACGCCCAAAAGGTGATCCTGCCCGCCTATGGCACCTATACCGGGGGGCTGCGCAGCGACGATACGACGCTGTCCCGCCTGATGCGTCCCGAGGCGGTGGCCGTTCTGACGGGTCCCGTCCTGCACGCTGTTCCGATGCCGCGCGACACCGTCCCGGCGCGGCGTGGCTGACGACCGGGCCACGCGACGGTGCGGGCGGGGTCACGCGCCCGTCGTCCCCCCCCGAAATCGCCGATTCCCTGACGGGGAATCTGTGCTATCATCGCCGCCACACGGCGCGGCCCGTCGCGTCACACAGCACCATTCAGGGAGGTCCCAATGACCCTTGCCGAACAGGCCGAAATCACCCTATCGCAGGAACCCGCGCACCTTGAACGCGCGGATCTGCGCGCCGCCCTCGCCGCCGGATGGACGGATTTCAAGGCTATGCCGATCTACGGGCTGTTCTTCGCCGCCTTCTACATGCTGGGCGGGTTGGCGCTTTATTTCGGGATGATCGCCAACGGACAGGTGGTCTGGTTCATCGCCATCGCTGCCGGTTTCCCGCTTTTCGCGCCCTTCGCGGCCCTCGGCATCTACGAGGTCAGCCGCCGCCGCGAGGCCGGACTCGATGTGGGATGGGCCAGCGTGCTCACCGCGCTCAAGGGGCGGGGGAACGGCCAGCTGGCGCTGATGGCCGTTACCGTGCTGA
Organism: Roseovarius tibetensis; assembly: GCF_050896375.1. Taxonomy (NCBI): domain Bacteria; kingdom Pseudomonadati; phylum Pseudomonadota; class Alphaproteobacteria; order Rhodobacterales; family Roseobacteraceae; genus Roseovarius; species Roseovarius tibetensis. Next base: position 88,332 of record NZ_JBPBBB010000011.1, on the reverse strand, counting down.
TCATCTTCGGTTTCTGGGTGATCATCGCGCGCGGCATGTTCGCGATCTTCTTTTCGCAGGGACGCATCGCCGAAGAGACGCTTGGCATGCTGCTGACCTTCAACGGAATCACGATGATGGTGGTCGGCACCATCGTCGGGCTGCTGATCGCGTTGGCGCTGTTCACGATCACGGTCATCAGCCTGCCGATGCTGCTGGATCGTGACGTGGATTTCGTCACCGCGATGATCACCAGCACCGAGGTCGTGCGCATCAACCGCGAGGTCATGCTGCAATGGGCGGCCTTCATCGCCGTCGTGCTGTTCCTGTCGATGATCCCGATCTTTGTCGGGCTGCTGATTGCCTTGCCGGTTCTGGGGCACGCGACATGGCACCTGTATCGCCGGGCGCTGCCGCCACGGGGCTGATCCCGCGCGTCTTGTGTGCGGTTGGGACGCAGCGTCGGCGTCCCGGTCCACATCCTGTCGCGCCGTCAGTCTCGGGCGAGCCGCGCCGCGCGCCCGCCCCGGCGCTTTTTCAGCAATACCGCGCGGTCGGGCAGGGCGGCCATGATGGTGCGCCGCTCGCCCGGGGTCATCTGTGACCAGCGCGTGATCTCGTCGATCGACCGCAGGCAGCCCGTGCAGATCCTCTCCTCGGGATGGACGACGCACACCTTGATGCAGGGGCTTTCCACCTCGTTGCGCGCCCATGGCGTTTCATCCGTCATGCTCTGCCCTCATATGCCGGATACGGTCCAGCACCCCTTGCAGGATATAACTTGCCGCGACGCTGTCGATCACCTCGGCGCGACGCTTTCGTGACGCATCCGCCTCCAGCAGTGCGCGCTCTGCCGCGACGGTCGACAGGCGCTCGTCCCAGAAGCCGATGGGCAGGTCGGTCAGCCGTGCAAGATTGCGGGCAAAGGCGCGGGTGGACTGACATCTTGGCCCCTCGCTGCCATCCATGTTGCGCGGCAGGCCCAACACCAGCCCGCCCACCTCGCGCGCCGTGGCGATCTGCAGCAGGCGCGCGGCATCCTGGGTGAACTTGCGCCGCTTGATCGTCTCATGCGGGCTGGCCACCGACCACAGCCGGTCCGACAGCGCCACGCCGATTGTCTTGGTCCCCAGGTCGAGGCCCATGACCGCCCGTGCCCGCGGCAGCGCCCCGACAAGATCGCTGATGTCGTCGCAGATCACTCGGCCACGCCGGCATTCTCGGCCGCTGCGCGCACCGTCGCCAGACCTTCGGGATTTTCGGCAAACACCGATTGCGCCTCGGCCCAGATCCGGCGTGCCTGTGCCGACTCGCCCAGAACGCCATAGGCGTTGATCAGCCGCGCCCAGTCCGCGGCGGTGCCGCCTTCGGTCGCCAACCGGTCCGACAGCCGGGCGACCATGCCGCGGATCATGTCTTGCCGAGCTTCGGGGTCCATGTCCTCGGCGGCCTCGACATCCCCGGCCGAGGGGCCGGGGGCACCGGGCGCGGCACGACGTGGCGGCAATTCGTAGCGCACCCCGGCGCGGGCCGCCAGATCCTCGATCCCCGACCGGATGGGGTCCACCCAGGGCGCGTCGGGCGTGCTTTCCTCCAGCAGATCGCGCCACAGGCGAAAGGCCGCATCGGGCCGGTCGACCTGCGCCATGTAAAGCCCGAGATAGAAGCGCGCCGTGGGCAGCCGCCCTTCGCGGTCAAGGGCCTCGCGCAAGGCCGTCTCGGCATCGGCCGAGACATACCCGCCGGTGGCGTTGATCATCAGCTCGGCCAACGTGGCGTAATCGGTTGCCGTCGCTTCCTCGCCCTTGGCCTCGATCAGTTGTCCTTGCGCCCGGCGCGCGGCCGACATGTTGCCAAGCGCGGCCTCGCTGCGCACCAGGAACCGCAGCCCGCGCCGGTCATCCGGCCGCTTCGCCACGGTCTGCCGCAGCCGTTCGACCAGCGCCATGTACTCTTCATCCGTGCCGTCCGGCAGATCGGGCTGCTGCGGTGCGAACCGCGCCTCGGCGGCGTCCTGATCCAGCCGCTCCGCGCGCGCGGTGTCGGAATTGGCCAGCCGCGTGGCCATCGGCAAGTCGCGATATCCCGGCGCCCCGATCCAGCTGTAAAGCGCGACCCCACCACCCGCGATCAGTGCCACGATCACCCCCGCGGCCACGACACCAAGGGCACGCGGCTGTCCACCGCTGTCGCCGCCCTGCTGCAATTGCGCATCGGCCGCAAGGATCTTGCGCGAGACCTCGGCGCGCAGCCGCTCGGCATCCTCGGGGCCGATCACGCCGCGGGTCGCGTCGCGCTCGATCTCGCGCAACTGGTCGCGATAGACCCGCAGGTCATAGGCGGCGGGCGGCGCGTCGCCCACGCGTCCGCGCAACACTGTCAGCGCCAGAACGGCCGCGACCCCGATCGACAGAGCTGCCACGATGATCCAGAACGTCATGATGTCTCCCCATCCACGTTTGCTGTGTAACCGCCCCGGCGCGTGGAAAAAAGAGGCATCTGCGCCGGGATCCGCGCGGAGTGCGCGCCGCGATGTCGCAATGTCGCGATTGGGACGCAAATCGCCGCGCCGGGTAATCTCTTGCCGGGCCAGCCGTCGCATGACGACCACAGGGATCTGCCATCCGCGAATCCACCCCGATGAGAGCGCGCGCATGAAACACTACTCCGCCTTTGCCATCGCCCGAGAGGCCCTGCGCCACCACATGGGGTGGCCGCGCGCCTGGTCCTCGCCCGAGCCGAAGAAGAAATACGACGTCATCATTATCGGCGCAGGGGGTCACGGGCTGGCCACCGCCTATTACCTCGGCAAGAATTTCGGCATCACCAATGTCGCGATTCTCGAAAAGGGCTGGCTGGGCGGCGGCAATACCGGGCGCAACACCACGATCATCCGCTCGAACTACCTGCAGGACCCCTCGGCGGCGATCTACGAAAAATCGCGCAGCCTCTACGAGACGCTGAGCCAGGACCTCAACTACAACATCATGTATTCCCCGCGCGGCGTCATCATGCTGGCCCAGACCGAGTCCGAGGTGCGCGGCTATACCCGCACCGCCCACGCCAACGCCCTGCAGGGCGTGCAGACGGAATTCATCTCGCCGCAGCGCGTCAAGGAGATCGTGCCGATCATCAACCTCGACGGGCCGCGCTACCCGGTCCTCGGCGGGTTGTGGCAGGCGCGCGCGGGTACCGCGCGCCACGATGCGGTGGCCTGGGGCTATGCGCGGGCCTGCTCGGACATGGGCATGCACATCATCCAGAAATGCGAGGTGACGGGCATCACCCGCGACGGGGGCAAGGTCACCGGGGTCACGACCAATCGCGGCGACATCGCCTGCGACAAGCTGGGCATCGTCGTGGCGGGCCATTCGGGGCACCTGGCCGAGATGGCCGGCTTCCGCCTGCCGATCGAGTCCGTCGCTCTTCAGGCGCTGGTCAGCGAGCCTATCAAGCCCTGCATGGACAGCGTGGTGATGGCCAACACCGTGCACGGCTACATGTCGCAATCCGACAAGGGCGAGATGGTGATCGGCGGCGGCACCGACGGCTACAACAACTACACGCAAAGGGGCTCTTTCCACCACATCGAGGAGACCGTCCGCGCACTGGTGGAAACCTTCCCGATGGTCGCCCGGCTCAAGATGCTGCGCCAATGGGGCGGCATCGTGGACATGACCGGCGACCGCTCGCCGATCCTGTCGAAAACCCCGGTCGATGGCGTGTTCATCAATTGCGGCTGGGGCACCGGCGGATTCAAGGCGATCCCCGGCTCCGGCTGGGGCTTTGCCGAGCTGATGGCCAAGGGCCACTCGCCGCTCTGCGACCAGTTCGGCCTCGACCGCTTCTATCAGGGCCGCTTCATCGACGAGTCCGTCGCCGCGGGGGTGGCGCATTGATGAAGTGGCGTCAGAAGCTGAGGCAACATGTTCTCACGCGAGAGGAAGTGATAGTAAACCGAACGCAAGGTGGAAAAGAGCTACGTGCTTTCACCGGGAGACGTATCTGGCGACCGATCCCTTGGGTCGCGTACAAGCATCCGTTGGTTGCGTTGATCGTGGTAGGGTCGCTAGGCTTGTCGTGTTTTGCCATCGTCGCGAAATGGCCGGAACTCTTTCAGAGAGTGGGTGCAGTCACGCTAGTTGCGGGCTTTTTCTTTCAGTTTGTCGCAGCAAATCGGTTTAAGTCCGTTACTGAGAAAGAGTTTTTCGATCTCTTTCTCAGGGTGATGGATTCCCGCGCGCAGGAAATCGCTGCGCAAGAGATATATGACAAACAGACAAGAACTCAGAGGACTGCTGATCTTGGGCAATCAGAAGATATGAACCGCGCGTTCGCCAATATTTCACAGGCCCACAGACCACACAGATTTCTGGAAGGCTTTCTTGTGGTTCTTGGAACTTTCCAGGTAACTGCAGGCGATTGGTTCCTTTGCTCATGGTACGCTAGGGAGTTAACAACATGCTGATCCTAACCTGCCCCTGCTGCGGCGTCACCGCCGAGGAGTCCGAGTTTCACCAGGGCGGCGAGGCGCATCTCGTGCGCTCCGGCCCCGACGCCTCGGATGACGACCTGCACGCCTACCTCTTTGCCAAGGAAAACCCCAGGGGCCCCCATTTCGAACGCTGGCGCCATGTCTATGGCTGCGGCAAGTGGTTCCATGCGGCCCGCGATACCCTGACGCTCGAGGTTTACGGCACCTATCCGGCCCAGACCCTTGAGCCGCCGCAGCACATCCGCGACGCCGTCAGCGCCAAGCGCCCCGGCTGGACATGGCGGGGCTTCGCATGATGCTTCATCTTTCCATAAATACTCAACCGCCACGCCCGCCACGGGTAAAGGGGTTTCGGACATGAGCACACGCCTCGCCACTTCCGGCCGCCGTCTGGACCGCAGCCGCGTTCTGGAATTCACCTTCAACGGCAAGCGCTTCAAGGGCCATCCGGGGGACACGCTCGCCTCGGCGCTGCTGGCGTCCGGCCAGACCCTGGTCGGCCGGTCGTTCAAGTACCACCGCCCGCGCGGCATCGTGGCCTCCGGCGCCGAGGAACCCAACGCGCTGGTGCATCTGGGGCAGGGCGCGCGGATGGAACCCAATCAGCGCGTCACCACGACAGAGCTTTTCGACGGCCTTACCTGCACGTCGCAGAACCACTGGCCCAGCCTCGACTATGACATCGGCGCGGTGAACAGCTATCTCGGGCGTTTCCTGCCCGCGGGCTTCTACTACAAGATGTTCATCCACCCGCGCCCCTTCTGGAAACATGTCTACGAGCCGTTCATCCGCCGCTCGGCCGGTCTCGGACAGGCGCCAAATGCCGGCGATCCAGATCGGTACGAGCATTTCTACCACTTCTGCGACGTGGCCGTGATCGGCGGCGGCGTGGCCGGGCTGCAATCGGCGCTGGCGGCGGGCGCGGCCGGTGCGCGCGTCCTGCTGATGGAACAGACCGCGCATTGGGGCGGCCGCAGCCCCGTGGATGGTGGCGAGATCGACGGCCAGCCCGTGGCGGACTGGGTCGAGGCCACCCTCGACCGCTTGCGCGCCATGCCCAACGTCACCCTGCGCACCCGCTGCATGGGGGCCGGCGTCTACGATCACGGCTACCTGCTGGGCTATGAGCGGGTCAGCGATCATGCCCCCGGCAGCGACGGGCCCCGTCACCGCCTCTGGCGCATCCGCGCGGGCCGGATCGTCACCGCGACCGGAGCGATCGAGCGCCCGCTCAGCTTTGCCGGCAACGACATTCCGGGTGTGATGCTGGCCTCGGCGGTGCGCGATTACGCGGTCGATTACGGCGTCTCCGTGGGCGACCGCACGGTGGTCGTGACCAACAACGATGATGCCTACCGCACGGCCCTCACGCTGAAAAAGCTGGGCCTCGACATCCCCGCGATCCTCGACGCGCGGCAGCAGGGCGGCGGCGCACTGGCAGACGAGGCGCGGTCCCTTGGCATCCGCGTAGAGAACGGCAAGGGCATCGCCAAGGTGAAGGGCGGCAAGCGCGTCACCGGCGTCGGCATCTGCGCGCAGGCCGGCGAGGGCGCGGTGCTGGAAGAGATCGCCTGCGACGCGGTCGCCATGTCGGGTGGCTGGTCGCCAGTGGTGCATCTGTGGTCGCATTGCGGCGGCAAGCTGATCTGGGACGACGCCCGGGCGCATTTCCGCCCAGACCCCGACAACCCGCCGCGCGGGGCCGACGGCGCGGGTGTCGTGATCGCTTCGGGTGCGGCCAACGGCGCCGCCGATCTCGCGGGTGTTCTGGCTGACGCGCATGCCGCCGGGCAGGGGGCCGCGCAGGCCACCGGGCACACCCCGACCGGCGACGCGCCCACGGCCAGCCAGTCGACCGAGGCCCCGATGCAGCCTGTCTGGCTCATGCCGCAGGGCGCGGGGATCGAGCTTCGGTCCAAGGCCTGGCTCGACTATCAGAACGACGTGAAGGTCGCCGATGTCCAGCTTGCCGCGCGCGAGGGCTACGAAAGCGTCGAACATGCCAAGCGCTACACCACGCTCGGAATGGCGACCGATCAGGGCAAGCTGAGCAACATCAACGGTCTGGCGATCCTGTCGGACGCGTTGGGTCAGCCCATCCCGCAGACCGGCACCACGACCTTCCGCCCGCCCTACACGCCGATCTCGCTGTCGGCGATCGCGGGCGAGGCGACGGGCGAGAATTTCCAGCCGATCCGCAAGACGCCGATCCACGCATGGCACGAGGCGAACGGCGCGGATTTCGAACCCGTCGGCCACTGGCGCCGCCCCTATTGCTTCCCGAAGGGAGAGGAGCCGCGCCGCGAGGCCGTCAACCGCGAGATCCGCCAGACCCGGGCCAGCCTCGCGCTGATCGACGCCTCGACCCTTGGCAAGATCATCGTCAAGGGGCCGGATGCGGGGCGCTTCATGGACATGCTGTACACCAACATGATGTCGACCCTGAAACCCGGTCGTTGTCGCTACGGCCTGATGTGTTCCGAGAACGGCTTTCTGATGGATGACGGTGTGGTCGCCCGCCTCGACGATCAGACCTTCCTGTGCCACACCACCACAGGCGGGGCCGAGCGTGTGCATGCGCATATGGAAGACTGGCTGCAATGCGACTGGTGGGACTGGCAGGTCTACACCGCCAACGTGACCGAGCAATATGCGCAGGTGGGCGTCGCCGGGCCGAACGCCCGCAAGGTTCTGGAAAAGCTCACCGATGACGATATCGGCGCCGATGCGCTCACCTTCATGGGCTGGATGGAAATCACCGTCGCCGGCATCCCTGCTCGCGTGTTCCGCATTTCCTTCGCCGGCGAGCTGTCGTTCGAACTGGCCGTCCCCGCCAGCCATGGCCGCGCCTTGTGGGACGCGCTGATGGAGGCCGGTGCGGAGTACGATGTGATGCCCTACGGCACCGAGGCGATGCATGTCATGCGCGCCGAAAAGGGGTTCATCATGATTGGCGACGAGACCGACGGCACCGTGATCCCGCAGGATCTTGGGCTCGACTGGGCCATCTCGAAGAAGAAGGACGACTATCTGGGCAAGCGCGCGCAGGCCCGCAGTCACATGACTGATCCCGATCGCTGGAAACTGGTGGGGCTGGAAACGCTTGACGGCGAGGTGCTGCCCGACGGGGCCTATGCCACGGCGCCGGGCCATAACGCCAACGGCCAGCGCAACACGCAAGGCCGCGTCACCTCGACCTACCATTCGCCTACGCTGGGGCGCGGCATCGCCATGGGGCTGGTGCATCACGGCCCCGACCGCATGGGCGAGGTGCTGGAATTTCCGCGCGTCGATGGCGGCATCGTCAAGGCGCGCATCGTCGATGCCGTCTTCTTCGACAAGGAAGGGAAGAAACTGAATGCCTGAACCCGTGACCGCCCTTCAGGGCGCCCGCTACGAGGGGCTGGCGACGATCAGCGATGCCGGCCCGACAGGGATGATCACCCTGCGCGGCGATCTGGCCTCGGACGCGGTGCGCGACGCCGTGGACCGGGGCTTGGGCGTGGCTGTTCCCGGTCAACGCGAGGCGCTCATCGGCGACGGCACTGCGGCGCTGTGGATGGCGCCGGATGAATTGCTGCTGGTCTGCGCCTATGCATCGGTGTCCGACAGGATGGCCACGATAGAGAATGCGCTTGCCGGGCATCACTTTATCGCCGTCGATGTCTCGGACGCGCGCGCCCATATCCGGGTCGAAGGGTCCGGCGCGCGTGAATCCCTTGCCAAGCTTTGCCCGGTGGACCTGTCCCCTGACGTCTTCACCCCCGGCATGATCCGTCGCACACGCATGGCCCAGATCGCGGCGGCGTTCTGGCTGGACATGGACGGAACCTTTCATGTCATCTGCTTCCGCTCGGTCTCGGACTACGCCTTCAACATCCTGAAAACCGCCGCAAAACCGGGCGGCGAGGTTGGTGTCTACGGCTGATCGCGTGGCCCGGATACGGGCATGCGCCGTCCAAGCCTGACGGAAAAACCCCGGCGCGCGGGGTTGACCTTTCCCGGACCCGGCCACCATGTATGGTGCACAGGATTTCAACATCAACGAACAGGGGGAAACCCATGGCTTTCGAACTTCCCGATCTTCCGTATTCCCACGACGCGCTCGCCGATCACGGCATGAGTCGCGAGACGCTGGAATATCACCACGACATTCACCACAAGGCCTATGTCGATAACGGCAACAAGGCGATTTCCGGCACCGAATGGGAAGGCAAGCCCGTCGAAGAGATCATCAAGGGGACGTATGACCCCAAGTCGGTCGCGCAGTCGGGCATTTTCAACAATGCCTCGCAATACTGGAACCATAATCAGTTCTGGGAGATGATGGCGCCCGGCGGCACCAAGATGCCGGGCGAGGTCGAAAAGGCGATCAACGACGCATTCGGCGGTTTCGACCAGTTCAAGGAACAGTTTGCAGCGGCCGGTGTCGGGCAGTTCGGATCGGGCTGGGCGTGGCTCGTCAAGGACACCGATGGCAGCGTGAAGATCACCAAGACCGAGAACGGCGTGAACCCGCTCTGCTTCGGTCAGACGGCGCTTCTGGGCTGCGACGTGTGGGAGCATTCCTACTACATCGATTTCCGCAACAAGCGTCCCGCCTATATCAACAACTTCCTCGACAACCTCGTGAACTGGGAAAACGTCGCGTCGCGCATGTGACACCTGACGTGCCGACATGATAACAGGCCCCGTCGGCACGTGTCGGCGGGGCCTTCCCTTTCGCGTCGGCTGATCCCGATCAATGCAGGGTCGCCGCATCGCGACTATCATCGAGCACGAGACAAAGGAGGATCGGAACATGGCCGTATTGACCAATGGAACGTGGGTGCTGATCGCGGATGGCGAAAAGGCGCTTTTCCTGCGCAACACCGTCGATGCCATATCCCCCACGTTGGAGGTTGTCAGCAAGAGCGAACAGGACAATCCGTCTGACTATGACCAGTCCGCCAACCGCCCCGGCCGCAAGCGCGATCCCGGCACCGGGCAAAGCTCGGCGATGGAGGATACCGACTGGCACGAACTGGCCAAGGAACGCTTCGCGCACGACCTTGCCGACATTCTATACAAACACGCGCATCGCGGCGATTTCGACCGGATCGTGCTGGTCGCCGCACCGCATGTTCTTGGCGATCTGCGCGATCACCTGCACAGGGCGGTGCGCGACAAGGTGGTGGCCGAAATCCCCAAGGATCTCGCCAACCATCCCCTCGACAAGGTTGAAAGCATGCTCAAGGCAGAGCTGGACCCGAAACTCTAGCTGTGTGCCCCGCACCGCCCCTTGGCGCCCCCGCCGACCGGGCGAACACTGCGTACGCTTTCGGCTTGCCCTGACCGGTCAGACAGGGCAGCACTGGGGCGGGTAGCCAAGCGGGGGACGACACGGTGATGCGCGAGCAAACCAAGGGCATCATCGCGATGGTCGCCACCTGCACGGTCTGGGGCCTGTCGGGGATCTATTACAAGCTTCTGGATCATATCCAGCCCATCGAGATCCTTGCGCATCGCACCCTCTGGTCCTGCGCGTTCTTTGCTTTCGTGCTGTTTCTTCAGGGACGGATTTCGGTTCTGGGCCAAGCGCTTGGCGCACGTCGGCAGCTTTTCTCGATCGCTCTGGCGGCGCTGATGATCTCGATCAACTGGTTCGTTTTCATCACCTCGATCCATGTGGGTCGCGCGATGGAGGCGTCACTGGGCTATTACATCTTTCCGCTTGTTGCTGTCTTGCTTGGCGCGATCGCCTTTCGCGAACGGCTGGGCCGCGCACAGCTTTTCGCTGTCGCGCTTGCGCTCTGCGCGGTGGTGACCCTGACCGCGGGGCTTGGCGTGCCGCCCTGGATCTCGCTTGTCCTTGCATGCAGCTTTGGGCTGTATGGCCTGGTAAAAAAGGGGCTTTCGGTCGGACCTGTGGCCTCTGTCACCGCCGAGGTTCTGTTGCTGTCCCCGATCGCGCTGACCGTGTTATGGTATTATCATACCGGCCCCGGCGGGGCTTTCGGTACCAATTGGCGTGACAGCCTTCTCTTGGCGTTTTCGGGTATCCTGACGGGCGCGCCACTGATCATGTTCAGCTACGCGACCAAGCGCATCACGCTGGCCACGGTGGGTCTGGTACAATACCTGAACCCCAGCCTGCAATTTCTTGTCGCGACACTGCTTTTTCAGGAAGTTTTCAGCTTCTGGCATGCCATCGCCTTTGCGATGATCTGGACGGCGCTGGCGATCTACACCACCGCCAGCCTGCGTCAGGACAGGGCCGCGCGCAGAGCGATCCTCAAATCCTGAACCGTATCAACGGGTTGCACGAAACGGCCAAGGCTTTCATCGGCAAAGCCTTCAGCGATCACATGCTGGATCATGGTCATCAACGGTGCCCAATAATCTTCTGTATTCAAAAGGAAAACGGGTTTTTCATGCAAGCCGAGCTGACGCCATGTCAGCACCTCGAAAAACTCGTCCAGCGAGCCCGCGCCACCGGGCAGGACGACGATCGCATCCGAGTTCATGAACATCACCTTCTTGCGTTCATGCATGGTTTCGGTCACGACATATTGCGTCAGATCGCGTTTGCCGGATTCGACATTCACCAGATGTGCGGGGATCACGCCGAATGTGACGCCGCCCGCCGTCTGCGCCGCGCGCGCCGTCGCCCCCATCAGCCCCACATCCCCGGCCCCGTAGACCAGTCGCCATCCGTTTTCCGCCAACATCGTTCCCGTCGCCGTCGCGGCGTCCATATACGAGGGGCGCCTGCCGGCGCGCGCGCCGCAGAATACGCAGACGGAACGTGGTGTCATCCGGGTCTCCAAGCTTGATAACGGTTCGGTCCGAACCTGATATCCGGCCTCGCGCCTGCGAGCAATATCGGGTCTGCGCCCCTTATGGACTATCGCGGTGCCCGAACGTGATCCGGGCGTTCATGACGCACGCGCAATGATCCCCATGCGATCCTGTCGCGGGCTGGTCATTCGGCGTGGCGGGGGCTAGGTCTCGGGTCAGTCAAGCGAAAGACCAAGCCAGACATGAACACCTCCGATGGAACACTGCCCCCGGCGCCGCGCAGCGGATGGCTTACGATCCGGCGTGTCGCCCCGTTCTTGTGGCCTGCGGACCAACCATGGGTCCGAAAGCGGGTGGTCTTCGCCGTGCTTCTTCTGGTCGCGGCCAAGTTCATCGCCGTCGGCACGCCGTTCTTCTACAAGGCGGCGGTCGATGCGCTTGCGGGCGAGGGCCGGGATGCGGCGTGGATGCTGGGCGCCGGGGCAGTGGGGCTGACCGTCGCCTACGGCATGGCGCGTCTGCTGAACACCGGGTTCCAGCAATTGCGCGACGCGGTCTTCGCGCGGGTGGCGCAGCGGGCGCTGCGGGCGCTTGCGCTGCAGACCTTTCAGCACATCCACGCGATGTCCATGCGCTATCACATCACGCGCAAGACCGGCGGGCTCAGCCGGATCATAGAACGCGGCGTGAAGGGCGTGGACTTCTTGTTGCGGTTTCTGCTGTTCTCGATCGGGCCGCTGGTGCTGGAGCTGCTGCTGGTTGGTATCGTGCTGTGGACGTTGTTCGATATCTGGTACCTGGTCGTGGTGGCCGGGGTGATCGCGGCCTATACCTGGTTCACCTTCAAGGTGACCGAATGGCGTGTGCGCCTGCGGCGCGAGATGAACGATCAGGATACGGACGCCAATCAAAAGGCCGTCGACAGCCTGCTGAACTACGAGACGGTCAAGTATTTCGGGGCCGAGGCACGCGAGGCAGAGCGCTATGATGCCGCCATGGCGGGATACGAGCGCGCGGCCCTTCAGACTGCGCACTCGCTGGCGTTCCTGAATTTCGGGCAATCCGTGCTGATCACCGGCGGTCTGGTTATCGTGATGGTCATGGCTGCGGTTGGTGTGCAGAATGGCAACATGACGGTAGGTGATTTCGTCATGGTCAATTCCTACATGATCCAGATCACCATGCCGCTCAATTTTCTGGGCACGGTCTACCGCGAGATCCGGCAGGCCCTGGTCGACATGGGCGAGATGTTCGAACTGCTGGAACGGGACCCGGACATCACGGAAAAGCCGGACGCACAGCCGCTTGATGTCGGCGATGCCGCGCTTCGATTTGATGCGGTGACATTCGGATACGATGCCGCGCATCCCATCCTGAAAGGCGTGACGCTGGACGTGAAGCCCGGCCAGACGCTGGCGGTGGTGGGACCGTCGGGGGCAGGAAAATCGACGATCGGGCGGCTTCTGTTCCGGTTCTACGATGTGCAATCGGGGGCGATCCGCATCGACGGGCAGGATGTGCGCGATGTTACGCTGGACAGCCTGCATGATGCCATCGGCGTTGTGCCGCAGGACACGGTGCTGTTCAACGACACGATCGGCTACAATATCGCCTATGGGCGCGCCGGGGTCGATCAGTCCGAGATCGAGGACGCAGCACGCGCCGCGCAGATCCATGACTTCATCGCGGGGCTGCCCGACGGCTACGACACCCAGGTCGGCGAGCGCGGGCTGAAGCTGTCGGGAGGCGAGAAGCAGCGCGTCGGGATCGCGCGCACCTTGCTGAAAAATCCGCCCATCCTGTTGCTCGACGAGGCGACCAGCGCGCTCGATACCCAGACGGAAGGCGAAATCCAGGACGCCCTTGCGCGCGCCGCGAAGGGGCGCACCGTGGTGATGATCGCGCACCGTCTTTCGACCGTGGCCGGGGCCGACAAGATCGCCGTTCTCGACAACGGGGTCGTGATCGAGGAAGGCACGCATCACGATCTTCTGGCCCGGCAGGGGCGCTATGCGGCATTGTGGCAGCGGCAGGCATCGGGACAGGACCAGGAAGTCGCCTGACATGTCACGCGACAGTTACGTTCGTTGCCTATGAGGGCTACAGAAGGACGCGCTATATCGGGCTTGCCAGCCACAAAACACGAGATATAGTCAGATCATCAGGGCCGCATCGGCCGCGCCACCTGCAACATGGGCCGCTAGAAGGGCATCGTGAAAGATGGACGGGGATTTCAGAACCGACTTCGTAAGAGAGCACGCAGCCTTGCGGCATTTTCCGGCACTGGTGTTGAACGCGGATTACAGGCCGCTGTCATACTACCCCTTGTCCCTGTGGACATGGCAGGAAGCGGTCAAGGCTGCGTGGTCCGACCGGGTGGATATCGTCGCCGAATATGACCACTGGGTGCGCAGCCCGAGCACAGAGATACGAATACCCTCGGTCATCGTTCTCAGGGACTTTGTGAAACCTCAAAAGCGCGTGGCCTTCACGCGCTTTAATTTATTCCTGCGGGATGAATTCAGCTGCCAGTATTGCGGATCGAAGGGCGATCTTACGTTCGACCATGTTGTTCCGCGCGCTCGCGGGGGTGTCACAAGCTGGGAAAATGTCGTGGCCGCCTGCAGCAGATGCAACCTGCAGAAGGGATCGCGCAGCCTGCGCAAAGCGGGGATGAGCCTGCAAAAGCCACCCTTGGCCCCCGAGGCCGAGCAGTTGCGCAACATGGGCCGCAAGTTTCCCCCCAATCACCTGCACGAAAGCTGGCTGGATTTCCTGTACTGGGATGCCGAGCTGGAGGCGTAAACCGCCTCACACACTAGGCAATGACAGCTGCGCGACTGTTGCACAGATCACAACCGGGCGCGTCCGTCCGTGGCGACCGAGCCGCATCCACCCGGTGGGCCGGGATTACGCCTGTGTGTTGTCTGCGGGCTTGGGCTGTGCCGGCTTGCTCTCGGGCTGTTTCGCGGCGGGCTGTTGCGACGGTGTCGGGGCCTGCGCCTGCGCCTGCTTGCCGCCCGACTTGCTGGCTGCCAGCGGGTCGTCCTGACGCTGCACGGATCCCTCGAAATGGGCACCGCTTTCGATCGCGATGGTCTTGTGAATGATATCGCCCTCGACCCGTGCGGTGGATGTCAGCCGCACCTTGAGACCGCGCACGCGTCCGACGATTCGGCCATTGATCACCACGTCATCGGCGATCACCTCGCCCTTGACCGTCGCCCCCTCACCGATGGTCAGAAGGTGGGCACGAATGTCGCCTTCGATCGTGCCCTCGACCTGAATGTCCCCGGTGGTCTTGAGATTGCCGATGACATGAAGGTCAGACGAGAGCACGGAGGCGGGCGGCTTGGATTTGGGTGCCTGAGCCTTGAACTCGCCCGCGGCGCCGCTGTCGGCCTGCGCGGTATCCCGGCGCGGCTCTGGCGTTGCCGGTTTCGCATCGCCGGACTTCTGGGCGGGCTCGTTGATCTTGCTCTTAGAAAACATTTTTCGCTGCCTTGATGTAGGTCATGGGGTTGGTGGCCTTGTCGTCCACGCGAATCTCGTAATGAAGATGGGTGCCAGTGGAACGTCCGGTATTTCCCATATCACCGATTCTGTCCCCGCGCGAGACCCTTTGTCCGGGCTTGACCCGGATTCGGGACATGTGCGCGTAGCGCGTCTCTATGCCGAATTCGTGTTCGATCTTCACCAGGCGGCCATAGCCCGACTGCCAGCCCGCGTGGCTGACCACGCCATCCGCGGTCGCCAGGATCGGTGTGCCGTGTGCTCCGGCGTAGTCGGTGCCCTTGTGCATCCGTCCCCACCGCATGCCATACCCCGATGTCAGGCGGACGCCGGATTTGACGGGCATCGCGAACGGCGTTTTCTCGGCGGCAAGCCGGTAGAGGTTCAGTTCGTCCAATCGCCCGAGAATGCGGTTGGCCCGTTGGGCATCGGGCGAAAGCGTGCCTTCGCCACGGGTGGAAAAAGATGCCGGCAGGTCCGGACCGCCCTGCCCGGAATAGGCGCGTCTGACAGTGTCGAGCAGCCGGTCGGTATCCAGCCCGGCCTTGCGGAACATCGCGTCGAGGGGCTCGACAGAGATTGCGACCGCGTCTTCGAGCTGCCGGAATATCTCGTCGTTGCGATCGCGCAAAAGGCGCAGCTCGTGGGCGATGTCGTCGGCCCGGACGAGGGCCGCCTCGGCGTCGGCGATGGTCTGGTCGCGCGCCTGTGCCGTGTCTTCGAGCGCGGCTGCAAGGAAATCGACCGTCTCGTCACGCTCTTCGGTGTCACGTTGGCCCGTTGCCGCGCCGTTGCCTTGTGCGATCCGGTCTGCAAGCTGCTGTGCCTTGCGGGTCGCGGCCTCGCGTTCGGTCATGGTCCGCCGCAACGTCGCCTGGATGACCTCGATCCCGGTTTCCAGTTCGCGCCGACGGGTCTCTGACTCGAGCAGATCCGATTGCATCGCCGAGATCCGTTCGAGCGCGTAGCTGAACCGATCCTGCGCCGCGCGCGCCTCTCGCGCCCGCGCATCACGCTCGGACGCCAAGGTGTTCAGGCGACTTTCGTAGGTTTGCAGGTCGCGCTTGGACTGTTCCCGGAAATTGCCGGCGCCGATGGCGTCCATGGCCAGGATTGATGTCGCGATTATGGCCCAGCCCACGATCGCAGCCGCGCCACCCCCCGCGACCAGCTGTGTGACAGGGCCCAATCGTATGAACCGTGTGTCCGTGTCAGAGCGCATGAAAACCCGTCTTTCGGGTACGTAACGCTCTAGGGTGTCGTGGAATTTCATCTGCAGTCGTTTTATCACGCTGTCTGTTTCCTCGTGTCTTTCCTGTCGCATGGCGCTGTTGCCCGCACCGCCACGCGTCCTGTTACACGCTTAGACATTGATTAAAACGGCGGCAAGAATTTCGAGCCGTCAGGCGCGCGCGACAGGCCTTTTCCCGCCCAGTTGGCGGAAAATCGCTTATTTTGGCCCGTCAAATACAACCTTAGATTGTAAAATTGCACAAATCACGCACAAGACGACGGTCTATCGCCGCCTACAGGCCGCGCACGGCCTCAAGCACCTCTTCCGCATGTCCGGGCACCTTGACCTTGCGCCAGACGCGCGCGATGCGGCCTGTGCCGTCGATCAGGAAGGTGGACCTCTCGATCCCGAAGAACTTTTTGCCGTACATGTTCTTTTCCTTCCACACGCCGTAGGCCTCGCACACGGCGTCGTCCGCGTCCGACAGAAGCGGTACGGCAAGGTCGTGCTTGTCGCGAAACTTCTCGTGGCTGGCGACGCTGTCCTTCGAAATCCCGATCACGGCAGCCCCGGCCGCGTCGAATTCGGATTTCATCCCGGAAAAGGCGACGGCCTCCTTGGTGCAACCCGACGTGTCGTCGCGCGGATAAAAGAACAGCACCACCGGGCCGGGCCGCAGGTCCGACAGTGTCATGCTGTCGCCGCCGTCGCGGGGCAGGGTGAAATCGGGGGCGATATCGGAAGTTTCGGGCATTGCGCGTCCTCTTGTTGCGAAGCTTCGCGTTTCACAATAACGCACGCCAAGCGATAATAAAGCCGCATCCCCGAATAACCGAATGCACAGATGAAGCTCAGCGATTTCGATTTCGATCTTCCCGAGGCGTTGATCGCCACGCGGCCCGCGCGGCCGCGCAGGTCCGCGCGCCTTCTCGTGGCCGAGGGTGACGCGATCACCGACGCCATCGTGGCCGACCTGGGGCAGTGGCTGCGCGCGGGTGACCGCCTTGTGCTGAACGACACAAGGGTCATTCCCGCGCGGCTGAGCGGATACCGCCACCGGGGGGCGGGTCCGGCGGCGACGCGCGCCCGGATCGAGGTCACCCTGCTGGAGCCGCAGGCGGATGGCACGTGGTCGGCGCTGGTCAAGCCGCTCAAGAAGGTCGCGATCGGTGAGGCTATCGTCTTTTCCGACACGCTGTCGGCCGTGCTTGAAGCGCGCGATGACGGGCAGGGGCGGCTGCGGTTCAACCTGACCGGCGACGATTTCGATGCCGCACTGGATGCGGCGGGCGCCATGCCCCTGCCGCCCTATATCGCGTCACGCCGCCCCGCCGATGCGCAGGACCGCGAGGATTACCAGACCGTCTGGGCGCGCGTCACGGGGGCGGTGGCGGCCCCGACGGCGTCACTGCATTTCGACGCGGATCTGTTGCACGAACTGGCGGACAAGGGCGTGACCGTCAGCTACGTCACGCTGCATGTCGGCGCGGGCACGTTCCTGCCCGTCAAGGTCGAGGATGTGACAACCCACAGGATGCATGCCGAGTGGGGCGAGGTCAGCGCAGAGGCCGCGGCCGAGATCAACGCCACTCGCCGCGCCGGCGGACGGATCATCCCGGTGGGCACCACGGCCCTGCGCCTGATCGAGACCGCGGCCCGCGATACCGGAGAGATCGCGGCCTGGTCGGGCGATACCGACATCTTCATCTATCCCGGATTCGAGTTTCGCATCGCCGACGGGCTGATGACCAATTTCCACCTGCCGAAATCGACATTGATGATGCTGGTCGCGGGCTTCATGGGTCCGCAGCGGATCAGGCGGATCTACGCCCATGCCGTTGCGCAACGTTACCGTTTCTTCTCTTACGGCGACGCTTCGCTATTGCTTCCGACCCCGCCGGATGACACCCGGAACCACCACGCGACAGACTGAGTCGCGAATGGCACAGACTGGTCAGCCCGGCGCATGTAGCGTTGCGGGCAAGCGCGTGGAAAACAACGATGTTTCGGGTATTGACAGGCGCTTGGGCGCTGTTTCTGGGTATGATGCTCTTGCAGGTCGGCAACGGCATGCAGGGGACATTGCTGGGCATTCGCGGCGCGATCGAAGGGTTCACGACGCTTGAGTTGTCGGTCATCATGTCCGCCTATTTCGTGGGGTTCCTGTTCGGGTCGCGCCTCGCCCCGCAGATGATCCGCCGGGTCGGGCATGTGCGGGTTTTTGCCGCGCTCGGATCGATGATCTCGGCTGTGATGATCCTGTACCCGACGGTGACCGATCCCTGGGCCTGGGCCATCGGCCGTGTGGTGATCGGGTTCTGTTTCTCGGGCGTGTTCGTGACGGCCGAAAGCTGGCTGAACAATACCGCGACGAACGGGACGCGCGGCAAGGCGCTGTCGGCCTACATGATCGTGCAGATGGTGGGGCTGGTCACCGCGCAGGGGCTGATCGTGCTCGCCGATCCGGCGGGTTATGTCCTGTTCGTGATCCCTTGCGTGCTGGTCTCGCTGTCGTTCGCGCCGATCCTGCTGTCGGTCAGCCCGACACCGTCTTTCGAGACCACCAAGCCGTTGTCGCTGTTTCAGATCATGAAGATCTCGCCGCTCGGCTGTGTCGGCATGTTCCTGACCGGTGGTGTTTTCGCGGCGCAATTCGGCATGGCGGCGGTCTATGGGTCCGAGGCGGGCCTGACCGTCGAGCAGATCTCTATCTTTGTCGCGTCATTCTACGTGGCAGCCGTTGTCGCGCAATATCCGCTTGGCTGGCTTTCGGACCGGATGGATCGCCGCATCCTCATCGCGATCGTGTCGCTCATCACCGGTATCGGGGCGGTGATCGGCATGATGCTGGGGGATATCTTCTGGTTCCTGCTGCTGGCCTCGGTTCTGATCGGCGGATCGTCGAACCCGCTCTATTCGTTGCTCATCGCCTATACCAACGACTTTCTGGACCACGACGACATGGCGGCCGCGGCGGGCGGCATGTTGTTCATCAACGGGTTCGGCGCGATCGCCGGACCGCTGATGCTGGGGTGGATGATGGGGATCATCGGGCCGGGGGGGTATTTCCTTTATATCGCCATTCTGATGTTCGCGATGGTGGTCTATGCGGTCTACCGGATGACACAACGCCCCGGCCAAGGCGTGTCGCCGACCGACAGTTACGCGCCGGTGATGCCCTCTGCGTCGCCCGTCGCGGTCGAGTTTGCGCAAGAAATCGCCGTCGAGGCTGCGCAAAACGAAAAAGCGGCATGATTCGAGTGATTCCAAGCCTTTTGAATTATTAAGTTACTTTCAAAACGAAGCAGACGCGGGTTAACGTCATCACAGTGTTACAGGGAGATGAGGAGTATCCCGATGGTGTCGCCCGATGAGGTTCTCGAGTTCTGGCTGGACGAGGTCGGTCCGGACGGTTGGTACAAATCGTCCGAAGATCTGGACGCGACGGTGCGTGACAGGTTCCAGACCGGTTGGGAGAACGCGCGCGCCGGCGCGTGCAGTCTCTGGCTGACATATCCGACGGGCACGCTCGCCTACATCATCCTGACGGATCAGTTCCCGCGCAACATGTTCCGCGGGGACGCGCGGGCCTTCTCGACAGACACGGCCGCACTGGCGGCCGCCAAGGTGGCGATCAATCGGGGCTGGGATCTGAGGATCGACGAACCGGCGCGGCAATTCTTCTACCTGCCGCTCATGCATTCCGAGAACCTCTGCGATCAGGATCGCTGCGTACGCCTGATCTGCGAACGCATGCCCGAGCAAGGCCCCGACAACATGGTGCATGCCCGCGCGCACCGAGAGGTGATCCGTCGGTTCGGGCGCTTTCCCTACAGGAACGACGCGCTTGGCCGGAGTTCGACCGCGCCTGAGCGTGCCTTCACCGCAGAGGGTGGATACGGCGCGGTCCTGCGCGAGGTGATGGAAGCCGCGTGATCCGCGCGCTCGCGACCATCGACATCATCCAACGGATATCGACCGACCGCGGCCTGCGCGTTGTCGCCGTGCGCAACATGGTCTAACGTCACCGTCACAGGGCAGCTCGGAGGAGGCAGATGGCGTTGAAACGTTTTGACATGATCGTCATGGGGGCCGGGCCGGGCGGCTACGTCGCCGCCATCCGGGGGGCGCAACTCGGGCTCAAGGTCGCAATTGTCGAGCGTGAGCACATGGGCGGCATCTGCCTGAACTGGGGGTGTATCCCGACCAAGACGATGTTGCGCTCGTCCGAGGTGTTTCACCTGATGCACAGGGCCAACGAGTTCGGCCTGACCGCGACCGGCATCGACTTCGATCTCGACGCGGTGGTCAAGCGGTCGCGCGCGGTGGCCAAGCAGCTCAATTCCGGCGTCGCGCACCTGATGAAGAAGAACAAGATCACCGTCGTGATGGGCGAGGCCACGTTGCCGGCAGCGGGCCGTGTCAGCGTCAGGACCGAAAACGGTACCGAGGATCTTGCGGCAGACAGCATCATCGTGGCCACCGGCGCCCGCGCGCGCGAACTGCCGGGGCTCGAGGCCGATGGCGAGCTTGTCTGGACCTACAAGCACGCGCTCATGCCGCCGCGCATGCCGAAAAAGCTGCTGGTCATCGGCTCGGGCGCGATCGGAATCGAATTCGCCAGCTTCTACAACACCCTCGGGGCCGAGACGACCGTGGTCGAGGTGCAGGACCGCATCCTGCCCGTCGAGGACGCCGAGATTTCGGACTTTGCGCGCAAGGCCTTCGAAGCGCAGAAGATGACCATCAAGACGGGCGCCTCGGTGAAAAAGCTGGATCGCGGCAAGGGCACAGTCACCGCGCATATCGAAACCGGCGGCACGGTCGAAAAACACGATTTCGACACCGTGATCTCGGCCGTGGGGATCACCGCCAATACCGAAGGTCTCGGGCTGGAGGATCTCGGCGCCAGGATCGAGCGCAGCTTCGTGGTGACGGATGCGTATTGCCGCACGGGTGTCGAGGGTCTTTACGTGATCGGCGACGCGACCAACGGGCCGTGGCTGGCGCACAAGGCCAGCCACGAAGGCGTGATGGTGGCCGAGTTGATCGCCGGCGGCGCGCCGCATGCCGTGGATCCCGACAGCATCGCCGGCTGCACGTATTGCACGCCCCAGATCGCCAGCGTCGGCCTGACCGAGGCGCAGGCCAAGGAGCAGGGTTTCGACATCAAGGTCGGCCGCTTCCCGTTCATCGGCAACGGCAAGGCCATCGCCATGGGCGAGACCGAAGGCATGATCAAGACCGTGTTCGACGCCGCCACCGGCGCGCTTCTGGGCGCGCACATGATCGGGGCCGAGGTCACGGAACTGATCCAGGGCTACGTGGTGGGCCGTCAGCTGGAGACCACCGAAGAGGATCTGATGCAGGCGGTCTTCCCGCATCCGACGCTCAGCGAGATGATGCACGAGAGCGTACTCGATGCGTATGGGCGTGTGATCCACATGTGACGCCGCCTCAGGCGCCCTTGAAGTTCACCTCGCCCTCATGCTCCAGCGCGCGCTTGCGCGCCGGGGCCTCGGACGGGCGATCGTCGCGTTTGCGTTGCGACCGCAGCCGCCCGTACTGCCCGATCGCGATGGCAATCAGGATGATCGCGCCGCCGGGGATCAGGCCGGGGCCGGGATCCTCGCCCAGAAGCACCATGGCGATCAGGATCGCGGCCAGCGGCGAGAACGACGTGGCAAGCGACACGTCGCCCGACCGCGCGTTCTTCAGCGCGAGCGCCCAGGCGAACTGCCCGCCGATCACCACGATCAGCGCGTAGATCCAGACATATTGCCAGACCAGCGGGTGAAACACGTCCTGAAAATGCAGCGGGCCGAACAGGTAGATGGCAAGGAAGAAGTAAAAGATCGTGCCGACCAGGGTACGGTAGATCGCGAAAATGCCCATCGGGATGCCGCGCAGCCCAGTGCGCGCCACCAATGTCGAGGCGATGTAGGACAACGTCGCCAGAAGCGCCCCGATCTCGCCCTTGCCCAGTTCGAACCCCCCGCCGCCATTGAGCCACAGCATCACTACGGCACCGCAGAGGGCGACAAGACCGCCGGCAAAGGCCCACGGCTCGAATTTCTCTTTCAGGAACAGCCAGGTGGCGAGCAGAAAGAGCGGCGGCTCGATCCGGCCCATGAGGACCACATTGGTCACGGTGGTCTGTTCCAGAGCGTAGAAGAACAGCCCCGGCGTCAGTGCCGAGGACAGAAACGCGGAAAGCGTCAGGATCATCCAGTGCGTGCGGGTGAGCTTGCGCAGGTTCTCCATCGTCCATTCGCGCCAGAACATGGCCGCCATCGGAACCAGCGACATCAGCGAGCCGAGGAAAAGCAGGTTGCAATAGGTGATGACATTACGGCCCATCACCTGGTTCTGTGCGCCGATCTCGGCCAGAAGCGAGACGATGGAATTGCCCGCGGCAAAGATGACCACCGCGACCCAGGCGAAGCCCGCGCCCAGAAGCACGCGCGGGGTGTCGCTGATCGTCTCGGTCGAGGTCTGGGTCATCTTCTGATCCTGTAAACATGGACTGTGACGCGGTGCCAGCTTGCGCCTTGCGCACCGGCTGCGCAAGCGCGCGCGGCACACGGTGGATCACGTTGCGTAAAGCGGGATGTCACATCGGCCCGCGCGGGCCATGGTGCGGTGATTTGTGGTTGTAATGCCGCGCCGCGCGGGCACACTTGGCACCCATATGCCTTCGCTGCGGATGGACCCCCGATGACCCAAGCGCCAGAGATCCCGACCACCGATTTCGTTACGATCTTCGACGACACCTACGACCGTCCCGATTGCCGCGCCTATTTCCGGATGATGGACGCGCTCGGTTACCGCAACCAGCATCACGCGGTCGTGGCGTTTCGGGCCGGTCTCGACGAGGTGATGCGCCTGCGCGAGATCGCGCGCCCGCGCGTGTTCGATTTCGCCAGCAGTTACGGGATCGTCAGCCTGCTGATGGGGCACGAGGTAAGCCTTGACGCGGTGTTCCGGCGCTACCGCGCGTCGCGTTTTGATGCCGCCACCCCGCAAGAGGTCATGGACTGGGATCGCGACTGGCTGGCCGGATTGCGCCGCGACGATGTAAGCATCCGCTTCGCCGGTCTGGACGTGATGCCCAATGCGGTGGCCTATGCCGGTACTGTCGGCCTGTTCGAGGCTGGCTTTGCCGAGGATCTGGAGACCGCCGACCCGTCCGAGGCGCTCGCCGCAGAGCTTGCAGAGGTGGACATGATCGTCGAATGCGGGTCGGTCGCGCAGCTGATGCCACGCGCGCTTGACCGGATGCTGACGGCCTGCGGGCCGCGAAAGCCGTGGCTGATGACCTCGCCCATCCGTGGCAATGAACGCAGCACGACAGACGCGGTGCTACGCGCGCACGGGCTGGTTCAGGAGGTTCTGCCGATCCCGCCCTTCGTGCATCGCCGGTTCGAGAACGCCGACGAGCAGGCCCGTGCCATCGAAAACGCCCGTGCGGCGGGGCACGACACTGACGGCGTCGAGACGACGGGGCACTTCCACGCGCAGGTGCTTCTGGCCCGCCCCGAGGACGAGCGGACGCCGCCTGAGACATGGCGCCTGCCGCTGGCCGCGGCCCCGCTGTCCGACAGGCTGTGACCTGTCACCCGACGCGGTAGGGCAGCACGCCCCGCTCGTCGGGTGTGACATGCAAGCGGCGTTCCAGCGGCGGCACGGCCCTCTGGTGGCAGTCCGTCCGCTCGCAGATGCGGCAGGAAATCCCGATCGGCTCGAACGCGCGGGCGTTGGTCACGTCGAGATCGTCGGCATAGACGAGATCGCCCGCGTGCTTGACCTCGCAGCCCAAGGCGATGGCGAAGCGCCGCACGGGGGCGCCGAAACTGCCCCCCGGCTTGCTGACATCGCAGGCCAGGCTGATATAGCGTACCCCGTCCGGGGTCTCGGCCAGTTGCCGCAGGAAGCGCCCCGGCGTCTCGAAGGCGCGGTGCACGTTCCACAACGGACAGGCCCCGCCGAACCGCGCGAATTGCAGCCGCGTCGCCGAATGGCGCTTGGTGATCGTCCCGGCCTGATCGACCCGCACGAAAAAGAACGGAATCCCCTTGGCGCCGGGGCGTTGCAGCGTCGAAAGCCGGTGGCAGACCTGCTCGACCGAGGCGCCGAAGCGCATGGCAAGCACCTCGACATCGTGCCGCACCTCCTGTGCAGCCGCGAGGAACCGGGTGTAGGGCATCAGTGCCGCGCCTGCGAAATAGTTGGCCAGCCCGATCTTTGCGATGTCGCGCGCCTGGTCCGACTGGAACCGCGCGAAATCGAGCGTCGCCTCGATCAGCGGGTCCTGCGTCAGCAGCGCCAGTTGCAGCAACAGTTGAAAGCGCCGGGTCTCGGGGGCGGCGCGCGCCGATAGCGTCAGGACATGCGCGTCGCGGTCGTGGTGGCGCAGGGTGGGCGTGTCGGCCTCGACCACGGTCACCCCAAGTTCGCCCAGACGGCGTACTGCCTGCGTCTCTGCCCCGATGCGCGGATCGCCGTCGGCAAAGCGTTCGGCGGCGTGATCGATGGCGTCCATGTAATTGTCACAATAGTGAAAGAAATCGCGCACCTCGTCCCACGGGCTGGCCTGTCCGCGCACATCCTCGCGGCCTAGCGCCGCATCGAGCGAGGCGAGGCGTTCATGCGTCTGCCGATACGTGCTGTGCAGTTCGAGAAACGCCCGTGCCAGTGCGGGCGCATTCGACGCCGTCAGCCGCAGATCGGCCAGCGGCGGCGGTTCTGCCCCGAACAGGGGATCGGCAAACGCCTCGCGCATGTCGGTGATCAGGCGTTCGGCATCGCCGGTGGACAACTCCGTGACGTCGAACCCGAATTCCTGCGCTAGCGCCAGAACCACCGTGGTCGAGACCGGGCGGTTGTTGTTCTCCATCTGGTTGAGATAGGGCAGCGACACACCAAGCTTGGCGGCGAAATCCTTTTGTGTCAGCCCGAGACGCTTGCGCGTCTCGCGCAATTTTACCCCGGCATAAAGTTTCTGGACCGCCATTGTCGCGCCTCGGTGTTTTTGCAGCTTAGCCACGTGTCACGATAGGTTTGCAAAGCCGGCAGGGCAAGCGCAACACGACAGGCGCGCCCCGTGGAGGCCCCTGTGTCTGCCAGATCCGCTCAGACGCCGATCTTTGGGCCAAGACACATCAGCGGCTCGCTGGATTTCTCGACCTCGTACAGCTCCGACATCTCGGGATCGCCCTCGAAACGCGCGATCAGGCCGTCGCTTGACCGCTCGAAGCTCCAGCATTGAGGGTCGGGGTTGTTTTCGTAGACGAAGCAGATCAGGCCATCGTCCTCGTACCAGTATCCGTCCTGACAGTCGCCGTCGAGAAACGACCACCGCACACGCCGGTCGTCGAGATATTCCTCGCCGCCATAGGGTGCGCCGCCCGCGCCGTAATAGAAGGTGTGTCCGCGGGTATAGGCGTCGAATTCCGCGGCGCTCATCTGGGCCAGGGCGGGATGACAGGGCGCGCATATCGCGGCCAGCAGGATAAGGCGTTTCATGTCCATGGATATGCCAGACCGGCCCGTGTCGTGCCAGCTAAAACCGGCGCCTGTCTCGGGGCCTGCGATATGCGTGGCGACCACGATCCGGCGCTTGTGCCGGATCATACCCCTTTACCCGATTGAATTGCCGGGCGTTGTGCCACACGGTCTTTCCAGACGCGGCGCGCGGGGACGGGATGCCTGGGAGATTCGCGGATCGGAACGCATCTGGCGGGGCAAACGTCGTTTTTGATCCCGCTGAGACGGTTGGGGAACGTTATCCCTTGGGTCAAGACAAGCGAGGAGTCCCAAATGGCACTGGATGAGCGCAAGGGCGTCTGGAAATCTGGCAAGGGCAAGGGGCGGCACACGCCCAAGGGCCGCCAGCTCGAGGATCAGGCATTGGACGAGGTGCGCGCGCTGCTGGGGAGCGGGCCGCGACGGCGCGATCTTCTGATCGAATACCTGCACCTGATACAGGACGCCCACGGCCATCTGTCGGCGGCGCATTTGCGGGCGCTGGCCGAAGAGATGCGCATTTCGCAGGCCGAGGTCTACGAGGTCGCGACGTTCTATGCGCATTTCGACGTGGTAAAGGAGGGCGAGACGCCGCCCCCTGCGCTGACCATTCGGGTCTGCGACTCGCTGTCATGCGAGATGGCCGGGGCGCAGCAGCTCAAATCGGCGCTTGAAGACGGGCTTGACAGATCGCAGGTGCGCGTCGTGCGCGCGCCCTGCATGGGCCGCTGCGACACCGCGCCGGTGCTGGAACTGGGCCACAACCATATCGATAAAGCGACGCCGGAAAAGGTGCAGGCGGCGATTGCGGCCGGGGATACGCATGCCCGAATTCCGCAATATCAGACCCTTGGCGACTACACCTCGACCGGCGGCTACGAGGTGCTGGCGCGGCTGCGCGCGGACGGCGATTTCGAGACGGTGCAACAGACGTTGCTTGACGCGGGTGTGCGCGGTCTTGGCGGCGCGGGCTTCCCGTCGGGCAAGAAATGGGGCTTCGTGCGCGCCGAGGCGGGCCCGCGCTACGTGGCCGTCAACGGCGACGAGGGCGAGCCGGGCACCTTCAAGGACCGCTATTACCTCGAACGCGAACCGCACGTCTTTCTTGAAGGGATGCTTGTCGCGGCCTGGGCCATCGAGGCCGAGACATGCTTCATCTACATGCGCGACGAATACCCCGCCGTGCTCGGGATTCTCGCCCGCGAGATCGCGGCGCTGGAGGAGGCAGGCCTCGTGTCGCCCGGATATATCGAGCTGCGCCGCGGCGCGGGCGCCTATATCTGCGGCGAGGAATCGGCGATGATCGAGTCGATCGAAGGCAAGCGCGGCCTGCCGCGCCATCGCCCGCCCTTCGTCGCGCAAGTGGGGGTGTTCAATCGCCCCACGCTGGTCAACAATGTGGAAACCCTGCACTGGGTCACGCGTGTCCTGCGCGAGGGCGGCGAGATCCTGTCGGGCGTGGAAAAGAACGGCCGCAGGGGTCTGCGCTCCTACTCGGTGTCGGGCCGGGTACAGAACCCCGGCGTACACCTGCTGCCGGCAGGATCGACCATCCGTGACATCATCGACGCTGCGGGCGGCATGGCGGATGGCCATGTCTTCAAAGCGTACCAGCCCGGCGGTCCCTCGTCGGGGTTGCTGCCTGCGGCGATGGACGACGTGCCGCTCGATTTCGACACGTTGCAGCCGCATGGCTCCTTCATCGGCTCGGCGGCGGTGGTGGTGTTGTCGGATCACGACCGCGCGCGCGATGCCGCCCTCAACATGCTGCGCTTTTTCGAGGATGAAAGCTGCGGACAATGCACGCCCTGCCGGGTGGGTTGCGAAAAGGCCGTGAAGCTGATGCAGGCCGACCGCTGGGATCAGCCGCTTCTGTCCGAGCTTTGCACGGCGATGACCGATGCCTCGATCTGCGGGCTTGGGCAGGCGGCCCCGAACCCGATTCGTCTGACGATGCAGCATTTCCCCGACGAGATCTGAGCGCGGCGCAGGCTTCCATATTCCATCGATCCGCATTAGGTGACAAGTATCACGCGGATCGGAGGGCGCATGGCGTTTTTCTCGAAACTCAAGGAACGGCTGTTCAAGTCCTCGTCGAAGCTCGACGAGGGGCTTGATGCCATCGTCGACGAGGGCGGTACGTCCGAACCCCGAGAGCCGGACCCCCGGCCAGAGCCGCCGGTCATACCGCCATCGCCTGACGAGGTGCCGCCGCCCGCCCCGCAGGAAGCCCCTGTCGAACGTCCCGAGGAGGTGCCGCAACCACCCGAGGAGGCCACCGCACCACCGGCGCCGCTGGAAATCCCCGACACCCTGCCGGACGCAGGGCAGCAACCGGGGTTGCTGGGCCGGCTTCTGGGCCGGGACGCGGCGCGCACGGTCACGCGACGCGCACTCGATGACGACATGCTCGAGCGGCTGGAAGATCTGCTGATCACCGCCGACATGGGGGTCGAGACGGCGATGCGCGTCACCGCCAACATGGCCGAGGGCCGCATGGGCAAACGGCTGTCCAGCCAAGAGATCAAGGCGTTGCTCGCGCAAGAAATCGCGCGCATCATGGACCCCGTGGCGCGGCCCATGCCACTTTATGCCAAGCGGCCGCAGGTGGTGCTGGTCGTGGGGGTCAACGGGTCCGGCAAGACCACGACGATCGGCAAACTGGCCAGCCAGTTCAAGGCGGCGGGCAAATCGGTGGTGATCGCCGCGGGTGATACGTTCCGTGCCGCCGCCGTCGAGCAGTTGCAGATCTGGGGCGATCGCGCGGGTGTGCCGGTGCTGACCGCGCCCGAAGGCTCGGACCCGGCAAGCCTTGCCCATGATGCCATGACACGGGCCGAGGCCGACGGCGCGGACCTGCTGATGATCGACACCGCCGGACGCCTGCAGAACCGCGCCGACCTGATGGAGGAACTGGCCAAGATCGTCCGCGTCATCCGCAAGAAGGACCCTGACGCGCCGCATAACACGCTGCTGGTGTTGGATGCCACGACGGGGCAGAACGCGCTGAGCCAGGTGGAGATCTTTCAGAAGCTGGCGAATGTGACCGGACTTGTGATGACCAAGCTTGACGGGACCGCGCGCGGTGGTGTCCTCGTGGCACTGGCCGACAAGTTCGGCCTGCCCATTCACGCCATCGGCGTGGGCGAGCAGATCGACGACCTGTCCGCGTTCGACCCAGAGGAATTCGCCGCAGCCCTGACCGGCATTGACGCGGCATGAGCCGATTGCAGGGTTCGCCCCGGACGGCCGCGCGCGGTTATCGCTCTACCAGTCGCAGCACATACAGCACCACGATCACGATGCCTGTCGCCATGGCCGCCAGCGGCATCTGCCCGGCCCCGCAGGCCAGGCCGATCGCCCCGGCCAGCCACATCGACGCGCCTGTGGTGATGTTCTGCACCACGCCGCCCGAGGAAAAGATGATCCCGGCGGCCAGAAACGCGACCCCGGCCGTCACCGCCTCGATCAGGCGCAGCGGATCGACCCGCAGCGCATCCTCGGCCCCGAAGGGCAGGGCGGCCAGTTGCTGGCTTATCAGGATGAACAGGCAGGCGGCCATCGAGACCAGCATATGGGTCCGCAGGCCCGCCGGCTTGCCCTTGAATTCACGCTCGGCGCCGATCATCGCGCCAAGCGCAAGCGCCGCGACCAGCCGGGTGGCGGCGATGATCGGGGGCACGGCGCTGAACGTGCCCGACATCTCGTCGGTGATCGTGTCCCACATCCTGCTGTCGAACACGGCTGATAATTGCTCGATCATGGTTTCCCACATTCCGGCGCTCACATCTTCCTGGCGATCACGGTGTTGCGGACTTAGCACGACAGCCCGCCCCGACGCGAGGCCTGCGGCGTGAGCGATTGGCTGATTTCCCTTGAAGGCACCGAGGCCGGGCAACGTCTTGCCATGATCCTGGCGCTTGCGGCGGCCTTCCTGCATGCCGTCTTCGGCGCATTGCAGAAGGGCCGGCACGACCCCTGGCTCAGCCGTGGCGCGATCGATGCAAGCTATTCTGCCATGGCGGCACCCTTTGCGCTGTTCGTCGTGCCGTGGCCCGAGGCGCATATGTGGCCGATCTTTGCCGGCGCGGTGGTGATCCATGTCGGCTACAAGGTGTTGCAGGCGATGGCCTATTCGAAAGGGGCCTACACCGTGGTCTATCCGGTCGTGCGCGGCACCGGCCCCCTGTTTGCCGTGGTCGGCGCGTGGCTGATCTTTGGCGAGCTGTTCACGCCGGTGCAGTGGCTGGGTCTCGGGGTGCTGCTGTCGGGGATTTTCGGGCTGGCGGTCTACAACCTGCGGACCCTGACGCTGGACCGCGAGACGATGCCGCTGGCCCTCGGTCTGGCGGTCGTGACGGGGCTGTTCGTGGCGATTTACACCACGTATGACGCCTACGGCATCCGTGCCGCCGCCGATCCGTTCACGTTCCTTGCGTGGTTCTTCTTTCTCGACGGGTTGAGCATCCTGCCCATTGCCGGACTGCGCTACCGCAACATGGCTGCGCGTCCCACCCTTGGCCCGCTGGCGCTGCGCGGTGTGTCGGGCGGTCTGGTGGCGTTCTTTTCGTTCGGGTCGGTAATGCTGGCCACACGGCTCGACAAGGTGGGCGAGGCGGCGGTGCTGCGCGAGACCTCGACGGTTTTCGCCGCGCTGATCGGCTGGCTGGTGCTGAAGGACACCGTCGGCCCGCGCCGCATCGCGCTGATGGGCTTGATCGCCGCGGGGGCGGTGATAGTTGAGTTGGGGAGTTGACGATTCGCAACGACGACAGGCAAGGCAGGCAACATGAATGACACCCCGACGCCCAAATGGGTCAAGCCGGTTCTCGAGATCGGCCCCGTGCTGGCCTTTTTCGTGGCGTATCTCTGGCTCAAGGACCGGGTCTATACCATCGGCGGGACCGAGTATGACGGGTTCATCGTCGTCACCGCCGGGTTCGTGCCGGTGTTCCTGATCTCGATGGCGGTGCTGTGGCGCTTGACGGGTCACCTGTCGCGGATGCAGGCGGTGACGGCGGTGCTGATCGTGGTATTCGGCGGGCTTTCAGTGTGGTTCAACGACCCGATGTTCTTCAAGATGAAGCCGACGATCATCTACCTTCTGTTCGGGGGCGTCCTTGCGGTGGGGTTGATGCGCGGCCGGTCCTATCTGCAATTCGTGATGGACGGCATGATCCCCCTGACCGATCTGGGCTGGATGACACTGACCCGCCGGCTGATGCTGTTCTTCTTCGGGCTCGCCGTGCTGAACGAGCTGGTCTGGCGCACGCAGACCGAGGAGATCTGGGTCTATTTCAAGACCTTCGGGCTGACCGCGGCGGTCTTTCTGTTCTTCATGGCGCAGGGGGCGCTTTTCCGCGACCATTCGACCGAACAGGATGACGACGCGGCGTGAGGGCACGCGCCGTCGCCTGTCCGGGGCGGGCAGGCGATGGCTCCGCTCGCGCTCCGCGCCGTGGCGGTAGCTCGCGCGAAGGTAAAAACGATTCGCGGCCGCAGATAAAAGCACCTGCCGCCGCGCACCTCGTCACAACAGCGATTTCACCTTCTCGGCCACGGCCTCGGGCGTGATGCCGAACTGCTCGAACAGCACGTCCGCCGGCGCCGACGCGCCGAAATCGTGCATGCCGACAAAGCCGCCCTTGTCGCGGCGGCCGCGTTCGCCGTAAAGCCAGCGATCCCAGCCAAGCTGAACGGCGGCCTCGACGGCGACGCGCACCGGGCCGGCGGGCAGGACACGGCGGCGATAGCTTTCATCCTGCGCCTCGAACAGCTCCCAGCAGGGCATCGAGACCACGCGCGTTCCGATCCCGGCCTCTTGCAGCCGGTCGCGCGCCGCCATCGCGATTTCCACCTCGGACCCGGTCGCCAGCAGGATCGCCTGCCGCTTGCCGGTCGCCTCTGCCAACACATAGGCGCCTTGCGCGCTCAGGTTGCGGGTCTTGTGCTCGCGCCGCAGCGTCGGCAGGCCTTGCCGGGTCAGCGACAGGACCGACGGCGTCTGTTTGGAATTCAGCGCCAGTTCCCACGCCTCGGCTGTCTCGACCGTGTCGCAGGGGCGAAAAACCCAGGTGTTTGGCGTGGCGCGCGATATCGCCAGATGCTCGACCGGCTGGTGGGTGGGGCCGTCCTCGCCCAGCCCGATACTGTCATGCGTCATCACGAAGACCGTGGGGATCTTCATCAGCGCCGCCAGCCGCATCGCGGGACGGGCGTAATCGGTAAAGCACATGAAGGTGCCGCCATAGGGGCGCACCCCGCCATGCAGGAGCATGCCGTTCATCGCCGCGGCCATGCCGTGCTCGCGGATGCCGTAATGGATGTAGCGGCCCTTGCGGTTGCCCTCATCAAAGACCGTCATGTCGCCCGACCGGGTATTGTTCGATCCCGACAGGTCCGCCGAGCCACCGATCGTCTCGGGCATGACCGGGTTGACGACCTCCAGCACCATTTCGCTGGCCTTGCGGGTGGCGACTTTCGGCGCCTCCTCGCTGACCTGCTTCTTCAGGGCCTTGATCCGTGCCGACAGCTTGGCGGGCACATCGCCGGCGAAGATGCGCGCGATCTCGGCTTGGCGTTGGGGCGAGGCGGCCTCGAGCCGCGCTTGCCATTCGGCCCGCTCTGCCGCACCGCGGGCGCCGATCGCCTCCCATGCGCTCTTGATTTCGGCGGGGATCACGAACGGCCCGTGCGACCAGCCATACGCCTCCTTGGCGGCGGCATTCTGATCGGCATCGGTCAGCGCGCCATGCCCCTTCGCGGTGTCCTGTGCGGCGTGCCCAAGCGCGATATGCGTCTTGCAGGCGATCATCGAGGGTTTGCGCGTGCGCTTGGCCTCGGTCAGGGCCGCGTCGATCGCCGCCGGGTCATGGCCGTCGATTTCCTGCACGTGCCAGCCCGCCGCGCGGAACCGCTTGGCCTGGTCGGTGCGGTCGGCCAGATCGACGCTGCCGTCGATGGTGATGTTGTTGTTGTCCCACAGCACGATCAACTTGCCCAGGGATTGCCGCCCGGCCAGCCCGATGGCCTCGTGGCTGACACCCTCCATCAGGCAGCCGTCACCGGCGATCACGTAGGTGTGGTGATCCATCAGCTTCGCGCCGTAGCGGGCGCGCAGGGACTCTTCGGCGATGGCAAAGCCTACGGAATTGGCGATGCCCTGTCCCAGCGGGCCGGTGGTCGTCTCGATCCCCTTGGCATGGCCGTATTCGGGATGGCCCGCGGTGCGCGCGCCCCATTGCCGAAAGTCGCGGATCTGCTCGATCGTCATGTCCTCGTAGCCGGTGAGGTGCAGCAGGGCATATAGCAGCATCGATCCGTGACCCGCCGACAGGATGAACCGGTCGCGATCGGGCCAGTCGGGGTTGGCCGCGTCGAATTTCAGGTGCTTTTCGAACAGCACGGTGGCGACGTCGGCCATGCCCATGGGCATGCCGGAATGGCCGGAATTGGCGGCGGCGACGGCATCGAGGGCGAGCGCGCGGATCGCGGTGGCCTTCATCCAGTGGTCGGGGTCGGCAGTGCGCAGGGTGGCGATATCCACGGCGTGTGTATCCTTCGTGATTGGCAGCGTCAGGTGGGTGAATACCAGCCCGACCGCGAAGATCAAGCGCAGGGCACCCGCGCCTTGGCATGGATCGGCCAAAGACCACGCATTTTCAGGCGGGAATCCGGCAGACGCACCGGCAGGGTTTGCCAAATGCCGTTCGATATGCGATTCGTTGGCGACCGGATACGAAGACGCGCAAGAGGTCGTGGAAATGAGCCAGATAGACGCCTTGCAGGCGCGCATCACTGCGGCGCTGGACAGGATCACCAAGGGGCTGGAGGCACGCGAGGATGCGCCCGGTCCCGAAGAGGTCGCGGATCTGCGCCGGCAGCTCGACGTCGCGAACGCCGCCAATGCCCGGCTCGAGGGGCAGCTGAGCGCGTTGCGCGAAACGGTTCAGGCGCGCGACGCGGCGCTGTCGGCTGCGCAAGAGGCCAGGAGCGACGGCTTGGTAAGGCTGGACACCGACCTGCAGGCGTTGCGCGCGGCCAATCAGCAACTGCGCGACAGCAACAAGGCCCTGCGCGAGGCACATGCGGCGGGCGTGGCCCGGCCCGAGGCGATCAACACCTCGCTGCAGGCCGAGCTTGATGGGTTGCGCGCCGCGCGTGCGGCCGACCGCGACGAGGTCGAGGCGGTTCTGGCCGAACTGGCCCGCGTGACCGCCGGGACCGGGACCACAGACGCGACAGAGGAGGCGTGATGCCCGAGGTGAAGATCGAGATCGGCGAACGCGCCTTCGAGGTGGCCTGCGAACCGGGCGAAGAGCAATACCTGCATGCCGCCGCGAAGATGCTGGACGAAGAGGCCGCGGCGCTTGCCGCGCAGATCGGACGCATCCCCGAGGCGCGGATGCTGCTGATGGCGGGGCTGATGCTGGCCGACAAGACCACGGCGTTGCAGGACAGGCTGCACGCGTCCGAGGAAAAGCTGGCCCGGACCGAAGCCGAGCTGGAGGGGTTGCGCAATGCCCCCGCGCCAAAGCCCGAGCGCGTCGAGGTGCCGGTCGTGCCGCAATCCGTGACCGACACGCTGGCCGAGATCGCCGCGCGCACCGAGGCGCTGGCAGAAACCGTGGATGGCACGCGCACCGGCTGAACCCGGCGCGGCCCGAAAGGATGCGATGAAACTGCTTGCCATCATTCTGGTCACCGTGATCGTGGCGGTGCTTGCGTTCATCCGGCTGGCCCCGTCGGACCCCGACCGCTGGCACCGGATGCCCGAAACCGTGGAGACACGCGATCTTGAGGGCGGCGCGATGCGCCGGGTCGAGGGCGAGCTTGCTACGCTCGACGCGATCATCCGCGACACGCCGCGCACGCAGGTTCTTGCCGGCAGTGTCGGCGACGGGATGATCACCTATGTCACCCGCAGCCGCGTGTTCGGCTTTCCTGACTACACGACCGTTCGGCAGGATGGCGACATGCTGGAGATCTATGGCCGGCTGCGGTTCGGCAAGTCAGATATGGGCGTCAACGCCGCCCGCATCGACGGCTGGCTGCGGCAACTTCAGGCCGGATGACAGGCAGCCATCCGACACCTTGCGCCACATCGGGTTGTTGAGCGACATCTGGCATTGGGCCATGAACATCTTTCCGTCCACCTGCAGGCAGATCGTTTCGCCCATCTCGACGCGGTCGCCGTTGCGATCGGTGCAATAGCAGTCGGCTGCCGTGCCGTCGGGCACGCTGTCTGAAAACGCCGGCGTCGCCGCGAGCACAAGGGGCACGATCAGTCGCATGGTCATATAATAGCACAGGCCACCGCACTTGACCAAGTCACGTCAATGGGACAGACGATCATCGCCATGGTGCCATTGGAAAAACTTCACGAGATCACGCAACGCTTCGAGTATATCGAGGCGCGCATGACCGAAGGCGGCGGCGATATAGCGCAGCTTGGGCGCGAATACGCCGAATTGCGCCCCGTGGTCGAGGAAATCCGCACCTATCGCCAGATGCTCGACGATATCGAGGCCGCGCGCGGCATGCTGGATGATCCCGAGATGCGCGACCTGGCCCGCGCCGAGATCGACGATCTCGAGCATCGTCTGCCCGCGATGGAGGAAAACCTGCGCCGCGCGCTGTTGCCACGTGATGCGGCCGATGCACGGCCCGCGATCCTCGAGATTCGCCCCGGCACGGGCGGCGAGGAGGCGGCGTTGTTCGCCGCCGATCTCATGCGCATGTATCAGCGCCATGCCGAGAGCCGCGGCTGGTCCTTCGAGGTGATCGAGGAACAGCACAGCGAACTGGGCGGGCTGCGCGAACTGGTCGCGCGTGTCGGCGGGCAGGGGGTGTTCGCCCGGCTGAAATACGAATCCGGCGTGCACCGCGTGCAGCGCGTCCCCGAAACCGAAAGCGGCGGGCGCATCCACACGTCGGCGGCGACCGTCGCGGTCCTGCCAGAGGCGCAGGACGTGGATGTCCAGATCGATCCGAACGATCTGCGCATCGACACGATGCGCGCCTCGGGCTCGGGCGGGCAGCATGTCAACACAACCGACTCGGCGGTGCGCATCACGCATGTGCCCACCGGCCTTGTCGTCACCAGCAGCCAGAAATCCCAGCACCGCAACCGCGAGATCGCCATGGATGTGCTGAAATCGCGCCTGTTCGACATGGAACGCAACCGAGTCGAGGGTGAACGCTCTGCCAGTCGCGCGGCGATGGTCGGCTCTGGCGACCGGTCCGAGCGCATACGCACCTACAACTTTCCGCAGGGCCGCTTGACCGATCACCGGATCAATCTGACGCTCTACAAGCTGGATCAGGTGATGCAGGGTGATCTGGACGAGGTGATCGACGCGCTGACGGCGGATGCGCAGGCCACGCTGCTGGCCGAGATGTCGTGACCGCACGGGGCACGCAAGGCCAGGCCGCACGCGAGGCGCTTGTCGCGGCAACACAGCGGCTTGCGGCGGCGGGCGTTGACGCGGCCGGGGGCGACGCGCGCGCGCTGCTCGCCGCCGCGATGGAGGTGCCCCGCGACCGCCTGACATTGCATCTGGGCGACTGGCTGGACCACGCGGCGCAGGCGCGGTTTGCCCGGATGATCGACCGACGTGCGCGGCGCGAACCCGTGGCGAGGATCATTGGCGAACGATCCTTCTGGGGCCGCATGTTCGAGGTGACAGCGGATGTGCTCGATCCGCGCCCGGAAACCGAATGCCTGATCGCCGCGGCGCTGGACGCGCCTGCGCCCGCGCGCCTGCTCGATCTCGGGACGGGGTCCGGGATCATCGCGGTGACGCTTCTTGCGGAATGGCCCGGCACGCAGGGTATTGCCACCGATATCAGCGGCGCGGCGCTCGCCGTGGCGGGGCGCAACGCGGCACGTCATGGCGTGGCGGACCGGCTCGATCTGCGGCGCGCGGACTGGTTCGACGGGGTTGACGGGTACTTTGACCTGATCGCGTCGAACCCGCCCTATATCGCGGCCGACGAGATGCCGGGGCTATCGCCGGAGGTGCGCCTGCATGACCCGCACGAGGCTTTGTGCGATGCGGGGGACGGGCTGGCCGCCTGTCGCGCGATTGCCGCAGAGGCGGCGGTGCATCTGCGTGCCGGGGGGCGCATCTTGATGGAAATCGGCCCTACGCAGGGGGATGACATCCGCGCGCTGTTGACCGATGCCGGGTTCGAGGACCTGAGACTTTTGCGCGATTTCGATGGCCGCGACAGGGTGGCAAGCGGGGTCCGCCGCGAGAATCCGCGGTGAAACGGTCGAAAAAACCGCGTAAACCGCATAAAGTTCCGGCTTTCCTCTTGTGCGGCGCGGTTTGGCATGTTTATTGATATGCAGGGACGAGGATGCGCCACACGGGCCATCCCCCCGATGCCAAGCCAATACATGTCAGATCTGACATATTTCAGACGCGATGCCGCGTCAGTCGGATCCATAGACGCACAGACCACGAAGGCTGGACTGCAAAAAACATGAGATCATCCAAGTCACGTTCGCGGAACAAATCGAACCGCAACCGCTCTGTCGGGAATATCGTCAACCGGGTCTTTGACAGCTCTGGTCCGGAGGGCAAGGTGCGCGGCACGCCCCAGCAGATCATTGAAAAATACAATCAGCTTGCACGGGATGCACAGCTCTCGGGCGACAGGGTCGCGACCGAGAACTTTCAGCAGCATGCCGAACACTACCTGCGAATGCTGGGCGAGGCGCAGCGCGAACAGGACCAGCGCCGCGACGAACAGGAACGCCAAAACCGCGATCGTCAGGCCGAGCGTGACCGCGCCGACCGTCAGCCGTCGCGCGAGCAGGACAAGTCCGACGCTCCGGCGCAACCGGCCGAGACCGACGTGCTTGACAACGGCAACGGTAACGGGTCCGGCTCGAACAGTGCTCTTGTTGAAACACCCGAAACGCAAGAGGCCACGCCGCCTCCGCCGCCGCCGAAGCGCGCGCGCAAGCCACGGGCAAAAAAACCTGCCCAGCCCAAGACCGAGCCGGATCAGGCCTCGGAATCCGGGGGAGGCAAGGACAGCTCTTCCGACGGCCCTGCCAAGGCCACGGGCTAGGCGGTACTCCGGTCGCGATTGCCGCCCTGAACGGCCTGCGCGCAGGAATGATGTTCTGACGTGACCATGACCATTTGAAGACAGATCAGGCAGGGGTGCCTTGCAAATCCGGGGCGTCGCGCCGGGACCGGCGCAGATCCAGCCCCGCCGGGATCACCCCCTCCGGAAAGAGCCGATGCCCACCGATCGACCGCACCCCGCCTTCGTGCTCGTCCGCCCGCAAATGGGCGAGAACATCGGCGCGGCCGCGCGCGCGATGTGGAATTTCGGCCTCGACAGGATGCGGGTCGTGGATCCGCGCGACGGCTGGCCCAACCCGAAAGCCGCCGCGATGGCCAGCGGCGCCGGGCGGCTGCTGGACGAGGCCCGGATCATGCCCGACACGGCAGAGGCGGTCGCCGATTGCAGCTTCGTTTTCGCCACCACGGCGCGCGCCCGCGATCTGACCAAGCCTGTGTACAGCCCCGAACGCGCCATGGCGCTGTCGGCTGAACGGATCGCTGCGGGCGAAAAGGTGGCGGTTCTCTTCGGACCCGAACGCGCGGGGCTGGAAAACGACGACATCGCCCGCGCCAACGCGATCATCAACGTGCCTGTGAACCCTGAGTTCCCGTCGCTCAACCTTGCGCAATGCGTGCTGCTGACGGCGTATGAGTGGCAGCGCGCCGCGGGCGAGGTCGTGCACGAGCGTACCGACACCGCGCGGACCGACCGGGCCACCCAGGTCGAGGTCGAGGCTTTGGCCGCGCATTATGAAACCCGGCTTGACGAGGCGGGATTCTTCTTTCCCGATCACAAGGCCGCGCCGATGAAGATCACCCTGCGCAATCTCTGGAGCCGCATGCCCCTGACCCGTGCCGACGTGCAGATGCTGCACGGCGTGTTGCGGCAGATGGTCCGCTGGAAGGAGCGTGGTTGAAGCGCATGGGCGTGCGGCCTAAGCTGTCACGCGTCACGGATCGGAAAGGCGGGTCATGAGCGGCAAACGCAGCATATTCGAGGATGTCGACAGCGCAGAGCGCAAGCGCGACCCGGCGCCACGGGGCGGCATGATCGACGCAAGGCGCCGCGGTGCCCGGCGCGGCATCCGGGCGTGGCTGATGGTGCTGTTCGCACTGGTCGTGGTGATGATCGCAGTGGGCGGGCTGACCCGGCTGACCGATAGCGGGCTGTCGATCACCGAATGGGCGCCGGTTACCGGCGCGCTGCCCCCGATGAGTGCCGAAGACTGGCAATCGGAATTCGACAAGTACCGCCAGATCCCGCAATACCAGTTGCTGAACGAGGGTATGGCGCTATCCGAGTTCAAGGTGATCTACTGGTGGGAATGGGGGCACCGGCAACTGGGCCGGGTGATCGGTCTGGTCTGGGCGCTCGGGTTCCTCGGGTTTCTCGTCGCACGGCAGATCCCCACCGGCTGGACCGGGCGTCTTCTGCTTCTGGGCGCGCTTGGTGGCACGCAGGGGGCGATCGGCTGGTGGATGGTGGCCTCTGGCCTCGGCGAGGGGATGATCGCCGTGGCCTCCTACAGGCTGGCCACGCATCTGGGACTGGCCTTCGTGATCCTCGGGCTGATCGCGTGGTACGTCTTCGCGCTAGGCCGCGAGGACCGTGACCTGATGCAGGCGCGTCGCGCACGCGAGCCCAGGCTGTTCGCGCTGTCGACCGGTCTGATGCATTTCGCGTTTCTGCAGATCATTCTGGGCGCGCTGGTGGCGGGTATCGATGCCGGGCGCAGCTATACCGAATGGCCGCTGATGGCCGGTGGTTTCCTGCCGCCCACGATGATGGATCTGGAGCCGTGGTGGCGCAACTTTTTCGAGAACGCGGGCACGGTGCAGTTCATCCACCGGGTCAGCGGTTACCTGCTGGTGGTCTTTGCCGTGGTGGTCTGGCTGCGTGCCCGGCGCAGCGCGCATGTCCTGACGCGGGGGGCCTTCAACGTGGCCTTCGCGGTGCTGGCCCTGCAGATCGTGCTGGGCATCATGACGGTGATCTACGCCGCGCCGTGGCAACTGGCGATCGCCCACCAGTTCCTTGCGGTGGTGCTGTGGGTGGTGATCCTGCGCGCCCGCTTTCTTGCGCGGTATCCGCGCAGCACATCCATCCGGGGGGTCCATGCATGACGGCCTATGACGATTTGATCGCATCAGAGCGCGAGATGCAGGCGCTGGCACAGGTGGCAGGCAGGCTTGGCTGGGACCAGGAAACCATGATGCCGCGCGGCGCCGCCGATCAGCGATCCGAGGAATCGGGCGCCATGCAGGCGGTGCTGCATGCCCGCCGCACCGACGCGCGGCGCGGCGATCTGCTGGCGGCCGCCGAGGCCGAGGAAACGGACACGGTCGCCGTTGCGCAATTGCGCCAAATCCGCCGCGATTTCGATCGAGCGGCGCGGGTGCCCGCCGATCTGGCCGTGGCACTGGCCCGGTTGACCAGCCGCGCGCAAGGCCAATGGGCCGAGGCGCGCGCGGCCGACGATTACGCGGCCTTCGCCCCGGTGCTGGCCGAGGTTGTTCGCCTCAAGCGTGAAGAGGCGGCGGCGGTGGCCCGTGGCGGCGACCTTTACGATGCGCTGATCGACGATTTCGAACCGGGCATGACCGCGGCAAAGCTGGACACGCTGTTCGCCGAGATGCGGCCGCGCCTTGTCGATCTGCGTGCCCGCGCGCTGGATCGTGACTGGCCGGTGATCGACGCGCATTTCGACCCCGACGCGCAACTGCGCCTCGCGCGCGAGCTGGCGCGCAATTTCGGCTATGATTTCGCGCGCGGGCGGCTTGATCTGGCGGTGCATCCGTTCAGCGCCGGATCCGGCGATGATGTGCGCATCACCACGCGGGTCAGCGAAACCGACCCGTTCAACTGTCTTTATTCCACGATCCACGAGGTCGGGCATGCCTGTTACGAGCAGGGCATCGACCCCGCCTTTCGCCTGACCCCGCTGGGGCAGGGCGTGTCGATGGGCGTGCATGAAAGCCAAAGCCGCATTTACGAGAACCAGCTTGGCCGCAGCCGCGCCTTCACCGGCTGGCTGTACCACCGTATGCGCGCCACCTTCGGTGATTTCGGGGTGCAGGATGCCGATACCTTCCACCGCGCGGTCAACCGCGTGCATCCCGGCCATATCCGCACCGAGGCCGACGAGGTGCAGTACAACCTGCATGTCATGCTGCGCTTCGATCTCGAAAAGGCCCTGATCGCCGGCGATCTGGAGACCGGCGATCTCGAGGCCGCGTGGAACGATCGCTTTGCGGCCGATTTCGGCTATCCCGTCGATCGCGCCTCGAACGGGGTGTTGCAGGACGTGCACTGGTCGGTCGGGCTGTTCGGCTATTTCCCGACCTATGCCTTGGGCAATGTCTATGCGGGCTGCCTCTTTCGCGCGATGCGCGGTGCCGTGCCGGATCTGGAGGTCAGCCTGTCACGCGGGGACATACGCGGGGCGACAACGTGGCTGCAGTCACGCGTGCAACGCCATGGCGGGCATTTCGCGCCGTCAGACGTCATCACGCGGGCCTGCGGCGGCGCAGAGCCGACGGCGGGGCCGCTGCTGGATTACCTCGAGGAAAAGTTCACGTCGCTTTGACGCGCTGCGCCGCCGCGGGCCCGATCAGGCCCTGCGGCGGCGATTGCGGCGCGGTTCGGGCGCATCGTCGCCGGTGCCGTCGATATCAGACGAGAACGCGCCGAGCGCTTCTGTGATCTGATCCAGCGTCGGGCGCGGCCCCGCGGGACGCGCTTCCAGCGCCGTGCGCATCCGGCTCAGATGCTCGGGCATGGTGCCGCAGCAGCCGCCTATGATCGTCGCCCCGGCGTCGCGTGCCAGCACGGCGTAATCGGCCATCAGGTCCGGCGTGCCGTCGTAATGGATGTGGCCGTCCACGAATTTCGGGATGCCCGCGTTGCCCTTGGCGATGATCGGCCGCTCGGTGCCTTGTGCCACGAAGCCCAGCACCGTGCGCAAGAGATCCGATGCGCCGACCCCGCAATTCGCGCCGAAGGCCAGCGGGGGATTCGGCAGCTTTTCCACCATCGCGGCCATGTCCGCCGAGGTCAGGCCCATCATCGTGCGCCCCGCGGTGTCAAAGCTCATTGTGCCGCACCACGGCATATCGGCAAGGCGGAACGCCTCGGCGGCGGCCGCGTATTCCTCGGACGAACTGATCGTTTCCAGCCAGAGGACGTCCGCGCCCCCTTCTTTCAGCCCTTCGGCCTGCTCGTGAAAGATCTCGACGGCAAGCTCGTGGGTCAGCGCGCCCATCGGCGCCATGATCTCGCCGGTCGGCCCGACAGAGCCGGCGACCACCACCGCGCGGTCATACCGGTCGGCGACGTCGCGGCCCAGCTCGGCAGAGATGCGCGACAATTGCCGGGCGCGCTTTTGCGCGCCGTGCAGCTTCAGCCGCGACGCGTTCCCGCCAAACGAATTGGTCAGGAACAGGTCGCTGCCCGCATCGACGGCGGATTTGTAAAGCTGCGTGATCCGGTCAGGGTGCGTGTCGTTCCAGATTTCGGGCGCGTCGCCCGATTGCAGACCCATGTTGAACA
Source organism: Roseovarius tibetensis (assembly GCF_050896375.1). Lineage (NCBI taxonomy): Bacteria > Pseudomonadati > Pseudomonadota > Alphaproteobacteria > Rhodobacterales > Roseobacteraceae > Roseovarius > Roseovarius tibetensis. Next base: position 46,171 of record NZ_JBPBBB010000011.1, on the reverse strand, counting down.
GGTTGGTTCCCGTGGCCCCGTCCGCGAGAATCCAGTCGCGGCGCGCCATGAGCCGGGTGAGGGCATTGGTCATAGATCTGTGTCCGATCTCTTGGGCCGGAGGTCGTTGCGCCGGGGGGACCGACGCGCGGTCGTGACAGGCTCAGACTTCCTTGACGAGCTGCGCCTTGGCAATCTTCAGAAGCTCGTCCATCTTGGCACGGATGGTGTCGGCGTCGGCGATATCGCCGAGATCACCGGCCACCTTGCGCACCACGTCCTCGTGGCCGGGCTCTTCGAAATCGGCCTTGACCACGGCACGGGCATAGGTGTCGGCCTCGTCGCCGGTCTTGCCCAACAGTTCCGCCGCCCACAGGCCCAGAAGCTTGTTGCGCCGCGCCTCGGCGCGGAATTTCATTTCCTCGTCATGGGCGAACTTGTTCTCGAACGCGGTTTCGCGGTCGTCGAATGTGCTCATCGGGTAGGTCCCCTCGCAATGGGTTGCAGTCACCCCGATGATATGGCGCTTGCGGCGCCAAAGAGCAAGGGGCGGCAGCCGCATCGACGCCTTGCGACGTCGCGGGTCATGCCCTATGAAAGCGCATCGGCACGGGGCGTGCAGACCCGCCCGGCCCCACCCGCAGCGACGGAGGTCCCATGGCGCGGCGCAAGAAAATCTACGAAGGCAAGGCCAAGACCCTTTACGAAGGACCCGAGCCGGGCACGATCATCCAGTATTTCAAGGATGACGCCACCGCCTTCAACGCCGAGAAGAAGGCCACGATCGAGGGCAAGGGCGTGCTCAACAACATGCTCTCGGAATATTTCATGACCGGATTGAACAATGTCGGCGTCCCGACGCATTTCATCCGGCGCGTCAACATGCGCGAGCAGCTTGTCCGCGCCTGCGAGATCGTGCCGCTGGAAGTCATCGTGCGCAACTATGCCGCCGGGTCTATGTCCAAAAGGCTGGGCATCGAAGAGGGCACGCAACTGCCGCGCCCGATCGTCGAATACTGCCTCAAGGATGACAAGCTGGGCGATCCGCTGGTCACAGAGGAACATATCGCCGCCTTCGGCTGGGCCACGAGCCAGGACATGGACGATATTCTAAGCCTTGCGCTGCGTGTCAACGATTTCATGTCGGGGGTGATGTTCGGCGTCGGCATCCGGCTGGTGGATTTCAAGATCGAGGTGGGCCGCGTGTATGACGGTGATTTCCAGCGCCTGATCGTGGCCGACGAGATCAGCCCGGACAGCTGCCGGCTGTGGGATATCGAGACCGGGCAGAAGCTTGACAAGGATGTGTTCCGCCGTGACCTGGGCAACCTGACCGACGCCTATACCGAGGTCGCGACACGCCTTGGCGTCATGCCCAAGTCCAACATTCCCGTCACCCGCCCGACGCTTATCAACTGAAAAGGGAGCCCCCCGATGAAGGCACGCGTGCATGTCATGCTGAAAACCGGCGTTCTCGACCCCCAGGGCGAGGCGGTGCGCCACGCGCTTGGGTCGCTCGGTTTCGACGGCGTCGAAGGCGTGCGGCAGGGCAAGGTGATCGAGATCGACCTGGCCGAGACCGACGCGGAAGCGGCGCGCGCGACCGTGACCGACATGTGCGAAAAGCTGCTCGCCAACACGGTGATCGAAAGCTATTCGGTCGAGCTGGGCTGAGGGCCATTCACCGTGCGGGATGTCCCTGCGCGGAACCGCCGCCCCAAGCATGGCGATTTGGGTGCCGCTGGCGCAACACGCCTGTGTCGTCCGGATCCGGCTGGCATAAAGCCCTGCAACGGGTCGGTCCGGCGCGTCCAACCCCGATGGACAACAGCGCGGCACCGCGCTAGACCGTCGCCAAATTCCACCAAGGGGCCCTTGCCATGCACGCCGCCATCATCGTCTTTCCCGGTTCCAACTGCGACCGCGATCTCGCGGTGGCGTTTCGGCGTGCGGGTGCGCGCGTCTCGATGGTCTGGCACAAGGACACCGCGCTGCCCGAAGGTGTCGATATCGTCGGCGTGCCGGGCGGGTTTTCCTACGGTGACTACCTGCGCTGCGGGGCGATCGCCGCGAATTCGCCGATCTGCAGATCGATCACCGCCCATGCCGAGCGTGGGGGTTTTGTGCTGGGGATCTGCAACGGCTTTCAGATCCTGACCGAAACCGGGATCCTGCCGGGCGCGCTTTTGCGCAATGCGGGGCTGAAATATATCTGCAAGCCGGTGGATCTGGCGGTCGTCACCGCCGACAGCGCGTTTACGCACGGCTACGCTGCCGGCGACACGATCACCGTGCCGGTGGCGCATCATGACGGCAACTATTTCGCCGACGACGCCACGCTTGACCGGCTGGAGGCCGAGGATCGCATCGCCTTCACCTACGCGCGCAACCCCAACGGATCGGCGCGGGACATTGCCGGCATCCTGTCGGAAAACCGGCGTGTCCTGGGGATGATGCCCCATCCCGAACGGATGGCAGAGCCGCTGCATGGCGGCACCGACGGGGCGGCGATGTTTTCAGGGCTGGTGCAAGAGCTTGCAGAGGCCTGAGCATGGGCGCTTGAGGGCAGGGGCGTCCCGGCCTAATCTTCTGCCATGACCGACAGGACGACATCCGACGCGCCACGCGCCCGTGCCATCTCGTGGCGGGCGCGCCTTGTGCTTGTGGGGCTGTTTCTTGTCGCGGTGGCCGTGGTCGTCACGACACACAGGCTGCTGACCGACCGGTTCACCGAAACCACGCGCAACCGCGCTGAATTGCGCATGGTGCTCTATTCCGGCAACCTGCTGTCGGAGTTGCGGCAGAATGCCATCGTGCCGCAGCTTCTGTCGCGGGACCCGGCGCTCATCTCTGCGCTCAACAGCGAGGATTACGCGCAATCGACGCGCCGTCTGCTGTCATTCGTTGAAGAGATCGGCGCAGCCTCGCTGACGCTTCTGGATATGAACGGGCGCGCGGTTGCCACGACCGAACGCAATCGCCTGGGCGAAACCCACAGGCAAACCCCGTATTTCGTTGATGCATTGCGGTCGTCGGACACGGTGTTCAAGGTCCTGCAGCAGGAGGCGGGCAATTACAATTTCACCTATTCGCGGCGGATAGAGACCCAGAACGGCGTTCTCGGCGTGATCGTGGTCGAGGTCGATCTGCGCAAGTACGAACGCGCATGGGCGGGAATTTCCGATGCCGTCATGGTGACTGACAGCGAGGGGCGGATCATCCTTGCCACCGAGCCGCGCTGGCGCGGCCTGACCGAGGCAGAGGCGCTGGCACGCGAGCCTGCCAGCAGCGCCATCGAGCGCGCGATCCAGGCCACGTCCGACTGGACGGCGCTGCCCGCGGACGCCTATGTCAGCGGCGAGGCGGTGATGCGGGTCGAGGGGCGTGTCGCGTTTCGCGGTTGGCGGATCGCCAGTTTTACCGCCTATGCCACCGTACGCGACAAGGTCATCGGCTACCTCGCGCTTGAGATCATGGGATTCGCGATCCTGCTGGCGCTCGCGTTTTATTTCCTCAACCGCAAGGCGGCCCTACGGCTGGCGGTGTTCCAGCGGGAATCCGCCGAGCTTCGGACGCTCAACGCGCGCCTGCAGCGGGAAATCGCAGAGCGCCGGCGCGTGCAGGAGAACCTCGCGCAGGCCGAACAGACGCTTCAGCAAAGCTCGAAACTCGCCGTTCTGGGCGAGATGTCGGCGGCGGTCAGTCACGAGTTGAACCAGCCGCTTGCGGCGATGAAGACCTATCTGGCAGGCGCGCGCATGCTGCTGACCCGCAACCGCCCCGACGAGGCGCTCACCTCGTTCCAGCGGATCGACGACCTGATCGAACGGATGGGCGCGATCACCCGTCAGCTCAAATCCTATGCGCGCCAGTCCGGTGACACGTTTTCGCCTGTCGACATGGGCGATGCGGTGGCGTCGGCGCTGGCGATGATGGAGCCGCAGCTGCGCAGCCGCAAGATCACCATCACCCGCACATTGCCCTCAGAGCCCGTGATGATCATGGGTGACCGGGTGCGCGTCGAGCAGGTGATCATCAACCTGTTGCGCAATGCCATCGACGCCATTCAGAACGAACCCGAGGGGCATGTGGACATCCTGCTGGCCGCCGGCGAGACCGCTGTTCTGACGGTGCGTGACAACGGCCACGGGATCGACAATTTCGAGACCCTGTTCGAACCGTTCTACACGACCAAACAACCCGGTGAGGGCGTCGGGCTGGGGCTTGCCATTTCCTCGGGGATCGTCAACGACCTCGGCGGGCGCCTTCTGGCGCGCAATGCGCCTGATGGCGGGGCTGTATTCGAGGTGCAACTCCCCATATTGGCCGAAGAAACCCGAGCCGCGGAGTAACACGACATGCCGACTGCGATGAAGATCGCCATCATCGACGATGAAAAGGACATGCGACAGTCGATCAGCCAGTGGCTGGCCCTGTCGGGCTACGACACCGAGGCGTTCCCCTCGGCCGAGGACGCGCTCAAGACGCTGGGGCCGGATTATCCCGGTATCGTGGTCACCGACATCAAGATGCCCGGCATGGGCGGAATGGCCTTTCTGAAAAAGCTGATGGGGGCCGACAGTTCGCTGCCGGTCATCATGATCACCGGGCATGGCGACGTGCCCATGGCGGTCGAGGCGATGCGTATCGGAGCCTTCGATTTCCTTGAAAAGCCGTTCGATCCGGATCGCATGACGCAACTGGCGAAAAAAGCCACAAATGCCCGCCGCATGGTGCTGGATGCACGCGCGCTGCGGCGCGACCTGTCGGATGGCGGGCAGTTGATGAAGAAGCTCATCGGTACCAGTGCCGCGATGGAGCGCCTGCGCGAGGATATCCTCGACCTAGGACAGGCCGACGGTCATGTGCTGATCGAAGGCGAGACCGGGACCGGCAAGACGCTTGTCGCGCACGCGCTTCATGCCGTGGGTGCGCGGGCGGGACGCAGGTTCGTGTCGATCGCTTGTGCGTCGCTTGACGAGGACGCCCTGATCAAGCGCCTGTTCGGGCCGGTCGCCCCCGACGATCCCCGCCTGCCGGCGGTGGAAGAGGCGCGCGGCGGCACGCTGGTGCTCGAGGATATCGACGCGCTGCCGGATGCCGTTCAGGCGCGCCTGCTGACCTTTGTCAACGACGAGGGTCAGCCGCCCGAAACCCGCATCATCGCGATTTCCAACATGCAGGACGAGGGCCGCACCTGCGAGGATGCGCTGCGCGCCGACCTGTTCTACCGGCTGGGCAATCTGCGCATTACCGTACCGCCGCTGCGCCAGCGGGGCGAGGATATCCTGACGCTCTTTTCGTCCTTCAGCGATCAGTTCGCCGAGGATTACGGGTGCGAGGCGCCGCAGATCTCCGCTCAGGAGGCGACGCAGCTTTTGCAGGCCCCGTGGCCCGGCAATGTGCGCCAGCTGTTCAACGTGGCCGAACGCGCGGTGCTTCAGGCGCGGCGCGGCTCGGGGACGCTGACCTCGCTTCTGATGTCGGATCACGACGAGATGCAGCCGGTGATGACCACCGAGGGCAAACCCCTCAAGGAGTATGTCGAGGCGTTCGAGCGCATGCTGATCGACAACACCATGCGCCGCCACAAGGGATCTATCGCGGCCGTCATGGACGAGCTGTGTCTGCCACGCCGCACCCTGAACGAGAAGATGGCGAAATACGGCCTGCAACGCTCGGACTACATCTGACGTCCGGCCGCGCCGGCCGCAACGCGTTTTCACCATTGTCATTTCCTCCCGCGAGGGATTAGGGTCATGTTGTGGCAGTTTTGCGCGATGACCCGCGCCTGCCAGCAGATAATTCGCTGTCTTGCCCGTTTTGCGGATCAAACCCCACGCGCATGGCAAGACAGACTGATCGGATCCTTCACGGGACCAAAGACATGCCTGACATCCCGACATGGTTGATCAGGCCCCGAATTGGCCCCGACCGGGGCCGTCGTTGAATGGGCCCCGATCGGGGGCCGGAGAAGAAGAACCGCGATGAACCGCGCGAGACATACAACCGTCACACGGGCACGGGCCTTATCCGGTCCGCCCATGCGCGCGCCTGCTATCGCCCATATCAGACATCTGCCGCAACGTGCCGCGCCTCCAGGGGTGTGCGCCGCGCCGCGATGCAAACGGAAAACATGGCCAAGAAAATGCTCATTGATGCCACCCACGCGGAAGAAACCCGCGTCGTGGTGGTCGACGGAAACAAGGTCGAGGAATTCGATTTCGAATCCGAGAACAAGCGCCAGCTTGCTGGCAACATCTATCTCGCCAAGGTAACGCGGGTCGAGCCGTCGCTTCAGGCGGCGTTCGTCGATTACGGCGGCAACCGGCACGGGTTCCTCGCCTTCGCGGAAATCCATCCCGATTACTACCAGATCCCCGTCGCCGACCGCGAGGCGCTGATGGCCGAGGAAGAAGCCCTCGCGCAGGCCCAGGCGGATGAAGAGGAAAAGCCCAAGCGCCCCAGCCGCGGGCGTTCCCGGTCGCGGGCGGAAAAGACCACCTCGGACGATGCCGTGACCGAAGGTGACATCTCGGGCATGGAGACCATAGATCTCGACACCGAGTCCGAGACCACGGCCGAGGCCGTTCCCGAAGGCTCGTCACCGATGGAACGTGTCGCCGAGACGCCGGTCGAGGAACCCGACGCCGCGACCGACGGCGACGGTGCCACGGCATCCGACGCCGCAGAGGCCACCGATACCCGTGATCACGCCACTAACGACGACAGCATCGAATCGGTCGCCGACGAGGATGACAGCGAGGATATCCGCCCGGTCCGAAAGCCGCGCGCACGGCGCTACAAGATCCAGGAGGTGATCAAGGTCCGGCAGATCATGCTGGTTCAGGTCGTCAAGGAGGAACGCGGCAACAAGGGTGCTGCGCTCACCACCTATCTGTCGCTTGCCGGGCGCTACTGCGTTCTGATGCCCAACACCGCGCGCGGCGGCGGCATCAGCCGCAAGATCACCAACGCCGCCGATCGTAAGAAGCTGAAAGAGATCGCGTCAGAGATCGACCTGCCAAAGGGCGCGGGGCTGATCATCCGGACAGCGGGTGCGCAGCGCACCAAGGCCGAGATCCGGCGCGATTACGAATATCTGCAACGGCTATGGGAACAGATCCGCGAGCTTACGCTGAACTCTATCGCGCCCGCCAAGATCTATGAAGAGGGCAACCTGATCAAGCGCTCGATCCGCGATCTTTATAACCGCGAGATCGACGAGGTCATGGTCGAGGGCGAGGCAGGCTACCGCATCGCCAAGGACTTCATGAAGATGATCATGCCGTCCCATGCCAAGAACGTGAAGCATTACGTCGATCAGCAGCCGCTCTTCGCGCGGCACCAGGTCGAAAGCTACCTGTCGGCGATGTTCAACCCGACGGTACAGCTCAAATCCGGTGGCTACATCGTGATCGGCGTGACCGAGGCGCTGGTCGCGATCGACGTCAACTCGGGCCGCGCCACGCGCGAGGGCTCGATCGAGGAAACCGCGCTCAAGACCAATCTCGAGGCCGCCGACGAGGTCGCGCGCCAGATGCGCCTGCGCGATCTTGCCGGATTGATCGTCATCGACTTCATCGACATGGACGAGCGGCGCAACAACGCGGCCGTCGAAAAACGCATGAAAGACCGGCTCAAGACCGACCGCGCCCGCATCCAGGTGGGCCGGATCTCGGGTTTCGGCCTGATGGAGATGTCGCGCCAGCGTTTGCGCCCCGGCATGATCGAGGCCACGACGCAGCCCTGTCCGCATTGCCACGGGACCGGCCTCATCCGGTCGGATGACAACCTGGCCCTCGCGATCCTGCGCGAGATCGAGGAAGAGGGCGTGCGCCGTCGGTCGCGCGAGGTCGTGGTCAGGTGCCCCGTTGGAATCGCGAATTATCTGATAAACCTCAAACGCGAGCATGTGGCGCAGATCGAGTTGCGCTACGGCCTGTCGGTGCGCATCGAAGGTGACCAGACATTGGTCAACCCCGATTTCACTATCGAAAAACTGAAATCCGCCACCCGTAACGTGCCTGAACCCGATGCGGCGCAATTCGTGTCCGCCGGGGCCTCTCTCATGGCCGAAATCGACGAGGCGGAGTCCGAGGTCGCCACCCCGCCCGCCGAGGCGGAACCCGCACCTGCGCCCGAGGCGGCGAGCGACGACGAGGACAAGCCCAAGAAGAAGCGCCGCCGCAGCCGTGGGCGTCGCCGGAAGTCCAAGACCGGCGAGAACGGCCAGACCGAGGCCGGGCAGACCGAGGCGGGCCAGACCGAGGCGGCGCAGACCGGGGCTGATGCCGACGCCCGATCCGACACGTCTCGTGACCCGGAGCCTGCCGGCACGGCGGTCGCGGGCGAGGCCGACGCGGCCGTGCAGGCACAACCCGACACGGCCGAAGCGTCAGAGGCCAAGCCCAAACCGAAGCGCTCGCGCAGCCGCAAAAAGGCCGCGCCCAAGTCCGAACCATCTTCGGAGGCGTCGGGCGAGGCGACGCCAGAGGCCGCCGCAGAGGACAAGCCCAAGCCGCGGCGGCGTACCGTGTCGCGCAAGAAGAAAGCGCCAGAGGCCGAAACGGCGACAGAGGATGCGACACCGGCGGCCGCGGACGCGGCGCCCGCCGCAGCCAACGCACCGGAGACAAGCGGCGAACCCGTGGCAGAGGCACAGCCCGTGCCCGAACCAGAGACCCCGGCCACGCCCGTACCTGTCGCAGAGGTTGCCGACACGCCCGATCCCGCGCCGGCAGCCGCGCCCGCCAACGAGAGCGAGCCGACCCCAACGCCCGAGCCGGCGCCCCCCGAACCGACGGCCGACGCGCCTGACACCGCCGAAACGGCGACTGTCGAAGACGACACCGCCCCGGCCAAGCGCAAGCGACGCGGCTGGTGGTCCGTCGGATAGCCTGAGTACAGCCTTGCGGACGCACGCGGCGTCTGCAAGGCGCCACCAGCGCAGAAGCGTGCCAGGATGGATCTTGTGGATCGGTGCGGGCTTGCCGTGCTCAGGTCGTCTTGCGGATCAGGTAGACGCGCGCGGGTCCCGCATCCTCGGTCGAGACCAGCTCGTTTCCCGATTCCATGCAGAAATGCGGCACGTCGACCACCGCCGCCGGATCATCGGCGCGCAGCGCGATCATGTCGCCGACATTCAATGATTTCAAGCGCTTGCGCAGCTTTAGCACCGGCAAGGGGCACAGCAGACCGCAGGCGTCGAGGGTGTCATGTTGCGTCATGACCGTGGGATAGCGCCGGTGTCACGGCCTGTCCACAATGTTGTGACGTTTTGCCGGGTGACGGCGCACCGATTGCAGGTTATCTGACAGGCATGTTCGGAATCGAAATCATAGACGCGGCCCTTCTCCCGGCAATGTTCGTGGCTCTGCTGGCCGGGATCATGTCGTTCCTCAGCCCTTGCGTGCTGCCGATCGTGCCACCGTATCTGGCGTATATGAGCGGGGTCAGCCTCAACGATCTGTCCGAGACCTCGACGCACCGGGCGCGGGCCGTCGTGCCGGCGTTGTTCTTTGTGCTGGGCCTGTCGACGGTGTTCATTTTCCTTGGCTTCACCGCCTCGGCGATCGGTACGGTTTTCCTGCAATATCAAGACTATCTCAACGCGATTGCCGGTATCCTCGTGATGGGATTCGGCGCGCATTTCGTGGGCGTGTACCGGATCGGGTTTCTCGACCGCGAGGCGCGGGTCGACGCGGGTGATCAGGGGGGCACCTCTTTCGGGGCCTATATCCTGGGTCTTGCCTTCGCCTTTGGCTGGACGCCCTGCATCGGTCCGCAACTTGGTGCGATCCTGTCGCTCGCCGCGTCCGAGGCCAATGTGACACGCGGTACGTCGCTGCTGGCGGTCTATGCCATCGGGCTGGGTGTGCCGTTCCTGCTGGTCGCCGCCTTCCTGCCGCGTCTTCAGGGACTCATGGGCTGGATGAAGCGGCACATGGAACAGATCGAGCGGGTGATGGGTCTGCTGTTGTGGACCATCGGCCTCCTGATGCTGACCGGCGGCTTCTCGGCCTTCTCGTTCTGGCTGCTCGAGACATTTCCGGCGCTTGCTGTACTTGGATAAGTCTTTCCGCACGGTCGCACCCTGCGCTAGGCTGGCCCAAAAGGTTGACCATGAGCAGCAACACGACCCCAGTGCGCCGCAGGCGGGTATTCTACATCCCCGGTTATGATCCCGTCCCACCGCGACGCTACCGCGAGCTTTACCGCACGCAAAGCGCGGCGCAGGCGTCGATTTCGGGGCATGATATCAAGGTGGTGCCGGGGACCCTCGCTGCGCGGTTCGGCTGGCAGGTCGCGGCCCGCATCGAGGGGCAGGAGACAGCCACCGACCTCACGGTGCTGGTCTGGTCCGACATCGTCAAGGACAGCATGGATCGCGGCATTCTCGCCACCTACGCGCAACTGGTCCGGACCGCTGCGTTCTACCTTGGCACTGGCACGCTGTTCCGGCTGATGCGATTGCGCAAAGGTCCGGTGATTGCGGCACTTTATCCGGTTGCGCTCCTTCTGCTGCAACTGATGATCGCATTGGCTGCGGCATGGGCGACCGGTCACCTGCTGGCGCTGTGGCATCCCTTGGCCGGGTGGGGAGGGCTTGTGGTCGTGCCCCTCGTGCTGGCGTGGTTCCGACGGCGCGATGGACGGTTTTTCGCGTATTACCTGATGCATGACTATGCCTATTCGGCGTCAGATCACGGTGCGATGTCACCAAGGCTGGCGGCGCGGCTGGCGGAATTCGCGGATGATGTCGCCACGGCGCTGACCGAGGATTACGACGAGGTGCTGGTCGTCGGGCATTCCTCGGGTGTGCATCTGGCGGTCACGGTGCTGGCCGATCTCATCCGCGCGGGGCGGGTGCCCCGCGACGGGCCGGCATTGTCGTTTCTCAGCCTCGGACACGTCGTGCCGATGGTGTCGTTCCTGCCGCGCGCATGGCGTCTGCGCGCCGATCTTGCCTATCTCAGCACCCGGCCCGAGCTTTTCTGGCTGGATGTCAGCGCGCCGGGCGATGGTTGCGCCTTTGCGCTTTGTGACCCGGTCAGCGTCACAGGTGTGGCACCCGCGGGCAAGCGCTGGCCGCTGGTGATCTCGGCCGCGTTCACGCAGACCCTCAGCCGCGAGCGGTGGCGTGCCCTGCGCTGGCGCTTTTTCCGGCTGCATTTTCAATATCTCTGCGCCTTCGACCGCCCCAACGACTATGACTATTTCCGGATCACGGCCGGGCCGCAGACCCTTGGACAAAGGTTCGCGGGACGAAAGCCGTCGAAAAGCCGGATCGACCGGCCCACCTCGCACCATACGAGCGTGGCGCCATGAGTCCGCCGAAACCCCCCGCGCGGGCCGATCGCGTGTCGCTCTGGCGGTATATGCGGCTGTTTCGGTCCGATATCCTGTCGGCGCAGCCCGCGCGGCTTTACGCTGCATGGATGGCAGAGTTTCGCACGCCGTTTTTCCGCTCTTACCTGTGCAACCAGCCCGACCTCGTGGATCTGGTCCTGCGCCGGCGGCCGGATGCCTTTCCAAAGTCGCAACGCGTGTCAGAGGGGCTGCGACCGCTGCTGGGACGATCGGTGTTCGTCACCAATGGCGAGACATGGCGACATCAGCGCCGCATCATCGACCCCGCGTTCGAGGGCGGCCGATTGCGCGACACCTTTCCCGCGATGGTGGCGGCAGGGCAGGGGGCGGTGGCCCGGCTGGCGCCGTTGGCGGATGGCCAACCGCGCGAGATCGAGGGGCACACAAGCCACGCGGCGGCGGACGTGATCTTTCGAACCCTGTTTTCACTCCCGATCGAAAACCACACGGCGGCGCAGGTCTTTGACGCGTTCAAGGCCCATCAGCGCACGCAGCCGGTGCTGAACCTTGCCGCCTTCGTGCCGGTGCCGCGCTGGTTTCCGCGCCTTCACCGGCGCCGCACCCGCGTCACCGCCAGAACGATTCGTGCGCTTGTCACGGACCTTGTCGCGACCCGCAGCGTCGAGATTGCGCAGGGTCGCGCACCGGATGACCTTGCGACCAAGATCATGACGACGACGGACCCCGAGACCGGCGCGCGATTCACCACGCCGGAAATGGTCGATCAGGTGGCGATTTTCTTCCTTGCAGGCCACGAGACCAGCGCGTCGGCGCTGTCCTGGGCGTTGTATCTGCTGGCGCTGTTTCCCGAATGGCAAGAGCGTGTGGCCCAAGAGGTGCGGGATGTTCTTGGCGACCAGCCGCCGCAGTTTGCAGACGTGGCGCGCTTGCGGATCACGCGCGACGTCTTTCGCGAGACGTTGCGTCTCTATCCGCCGGTCCCGATGATGGTGCGCGAGACGGCGTGCTCGGAACGCTTTCGCAACCGTGACATCGCACCGGGCGCTCAGGTGGTCATAAGCCCATGGCATCTGCACCGGCATACCCGCCTTTGGGATGCTCCGGATGCGTTCGATCCGGGCCGGTTTGCCACGGAAAATGGCGCGGCCTGTCTGCGCACGGCGTATATCCCGTTTTCCGCGGGGCAACGCGTTTGCCCCGGCGCGGGATTCGCGATGATCGAGGGGCCGCTTTTGCTGGCCATGCTCGTGCAAGCGTTTCGGTTCACGCCGGTTGCGGCGCGGCCCGCGATGCCGGTTGCCCATCTGACGGTACGGGCACGCGATGGCATATGGTTGTCGATCACATCGCGCTGACCTTGCGTGACACGCCGGTGTCTGAGTGTGCGGCGCGATCTGCGGTCAGGGAAAAGAGAATCAAAAAACGGCGACACCTGGGAGGAGGAGGGGTGCCGCCGTTCTCTGTACGTCCGGCCCCAGGGAGGAGGAGGGGACCATTCGCAAACCATCGGGACCTTTGACAGCCCCGCTTTTTGGATCAAGAGCCCCAGGGAGGAGGAGAGAAGCCCTTGATCATAACGGATGCACCTAGGGAGGAGGAAAGATGCACCCGATCTCGTGGTTACGGCTGTTGACCGTAAACTGTTTCATATGCGACCCGCCTGATCTCGCTGCGATGCATGCCGAGATCCGCCAGTTCGCGCGCACTCAGATCCGACAGCTCGCTGACCGAACGGCGATAGGTGCGATAGTCTGCAACCCGCCGCATGGCCGTGTAGATCGCCGCGCTCAGGTCTTCGCCAAGGACGTGCATGGCCGATCGGCGCATTTGGACCGTATGTGGCATTTTCACATCCTTTCGGATATCTTCTTGTTTGTGAGCGTTATAGGTTGGTTCGCCCTTTGTTGAAATCAAGATAACGCTTTTCTGCATCTGCACAATAGCCTGCGACAACAATGCTGCCATGCAGCATACGCATATGAATAAGGTGCCGTAACGTTATGCAAATGAATGATTATTTGGGCAATGTATAAAGTGATGCAAAGGGTTTTGAGGATTTCTGCAGCTGCAAAAGCGGGACATGCGCGGATCTTGGGCGTGATCGAGATGCGCGAAAAAGCGAAAACGCCCATCGGTCTGCCGCACTTGAAATATTACGTTACTAAGATCCAAGCGCAACCCGTGCCCCGTGCCGCGTGACCGCATGATCGCGTCGAATGAAATGGCTGGATCATGGCGCGGGGCATGGTATTCGACACACATGACACCGAACGACATGGTTCTGACCCCGCGTGGCCTTCGATTTCGGGGGCGCATCTACCCATGCGCAATCGGGGCCGGTGGGCTGAGCGCCGACAAGCGAGAGGGGGACGGGGCCACGCCAATAGGCATACACCGTATCGTCGGCCTGCTGTACCGGCCCGACAGGATGGCGCGCCCCACCGACTGGGCGGTGCCGATCCGACCGGGCGATCTGTGGTCCGACGATTCTGACGACGAGGCGTACAACCTCATGGTGCGGGCGCCCTATCGCCACAGTCATGAGGCCCTGCGCCGGGGCGATCCGCTGTATGATCTGGTGATCGTGACCGACTGGAACTGGCCGCGAGCCGCGCCCGGACGCGGATCGTGCATCTTCATGCACCGCTGGCGCAGGCCGGGCTATCCAACGGCGGGGTGCATTGCGCTACGTCCCGATCACCTGCGCCAGATCGCGGCGGCGATCCGGTATGACACGCGCCTGATCGTGCGATGATGTCCCGCCTGCGTCACCTGTCGCGGGCGCACCGGTCAGCCGTAATCCCGCGCCCCGAAAATCGCCGAGCCCACGCGCACATGTGTCGCGCCCTGCGCGATGGCGCGATCGAAATCACCGCTCATCCCCATGGACAGGCCGTCCAGCCCGTTGCGCGCGGCCATCTTTGCAAGCAGCGCGAAATGCGGGCTGGGGTCGTCCTCGACGGGGGGGATGCACATGAGGCCCCGGACCGGCAGATCTAGCGCGCGGCACTCTGCGACGAAATCATCCGTATCTGCGGGCATGATCCCGGCCTTTTGCGGTTCTTCGCCCGTATTGACCTGGATGAACAGGTCGGGGCAATCGCCGATTTCCTGCGCAAGCCGGGCAAGCGTCTGCGCCAGCTTCGGGCGATCGACCGAGTGGATCGCCTGAAACAGCTCCATCGCCTGCCGTGCCTTGTTGCTTTGCAGCGGCCCGACGAGATGCAGCGCAATTCCGTCATAGCGTTCGCGAAAGCCGGGCCATTTGCCCGCGGCCTCCTGCACGCGATTCTCGCCGAAGACCCTGTGCCCTTCGCGCAACACCGCCTCGACCCGGTCATCGGGTTGTACCTTGGAGATCGCGATCAATGTGACGCTGTCGGCCGGTCGCCCGGCCTGTGTCGCCGCGTCGCGGACGCGGTCCCGGATGTCTTGCAGTCCCATTTGTGGCCTCCTGCCCTTGTTGACATGGCTCATGCCACAGTGCGCGTCGCGGGTACAAGTCCGCGGATCGTTGCAAACGGCTTGCCCCGGCGGCGATGCTTGGGTAGGAGGGATAAAACAGTATCGGACGGTGCCATGATCCATTCGCGTCGCAAATCTGTCGCAGTTTCACTGCTATGCATCGGCATACTGAGCGGCTGCGGTGCATTCGAGAATGCCACATACGACCCCGAAGCCACCCGCGTTCAGGGCGGGCGAGAGCGCGATCCGGACCCAAGCGGCGGCTCGCTGCTTGATGCGTTCCGGGGCGCGCGTGACACCGTCAAGGTCAACCGCCACCTGTGGACGGCCTCTCTTCAGGTGCTGGACTTCCTGCCGGTCGAGGCCGCCGATCCGTTTACCGGCGTGATCTCCACCGGGTTCGGCCGGCCTCCGGGGGGCGGGCAGCCCTATCGCGCGACAATCCTGATCAGCGACCCGGCACTTGATGCGCGATCGCTCAACGTCGCGCTGCAGACGCAAAGCGGACCCGTGGACGCAGGCACCGAGCGCGCGGTCGAGGACGCAATCCTCAATCGCGCCCGGCAGTTGCGCATCCGGTCGGCCCGATACTGATAGGGCCGTCGCGCGCCCGCCCTTACGTCCGCATCAGGCCCAGAACCCAATCCGTCTGCCGTGGCAGGCACACCGTGCGCAGGTCGTAGCGTGCACGTATGACATCGCGCGCGGCCAGCCCCAGACGGTGTCGCGTCGTCGGGTCATCAAGCAGCGCGCAAACCTCGTCCACCAAGCCGTCCCCGTCGAAGAAATCGACCAGGCGTCCCGTCTCGTCATGGCCGATCACCTCGCGGACAGGGTCGGTATCGGCGGCGACGACGGGCGCGCCACAACTCATCGCCTCAAGCAGTGACCAGCTTAGCACGAATGGATAGGACAGGTAGACGTGGACGCGGCTGATCTGCAAGACCTGCAGGAACTGGTCATACGGGATGCGCCCGAGAAAGTGGACACGCGCCCAGTCCGCATCCGGGATCTGTCCGCGCACCTCGTCGATGAAAATCTGCTTCCATGTATGCCCTGCGGGCGGGTGCTGCCCGTAGCTGACCCCCGCGCCGCCGACGATCAGCACACGTGCCCGTGGCCGGTCGCGTAACAGTCGCGGCAAGGCACGCATGAAGATATGATACCCGCGATACGGCTCGAGATTGCGATTGACGAAGGTGATCACCTCGTCGTCGCGGTCAAGGGTGCGGCCGTTCTTGAACACCAGCCGCGCGTCGGGTGCGGGGCGGGCCGTTCGTGTGTCGATGCCGTCATGACACACGGTGATGCGGTCGCGGAACGGTGCCGGAAACGTGTCGGCCTGAAACCGCGTCGGGCTGATACCGGCCTCTGCCGTGTCGAAATGCAGATGGTTGTTGAGGTTCTTGAGCCGCAGGCGCAGCGGCTCGGTCTCGGGGTTCTGGCCCGTGAATTCCGGGTCGAACGCAAGATGCGGCCAGTCTGCAAGGTGATAAAGTTCGCAATACATCCCCAGCCGGGCCTCGGGCCAGACATCGCGCAGGAACATCGATTCGCCCCAGCCCGGATGCGCGAGGATCAGATCGGGCGCATAGCCCTTGTCCCGCAGGGCGACGGCCGCGTGATAGCATGCCTCGCCGCGGGTCACCTTGCTGTCGAGATCCAGCAGCCAGCGGTGCATGGTCTGCCCGGCCCGCTTGGGCAGGGCATAGGGCAGGATGCGTACGCCGCGCCAATGGGTCGGTTCCTTCACCCGCAACGTCAGCGCCACGCATTCATGCCCCCGCTGCGCCAGAAGCGGGGCCAGATGCTTGAATTGCCCCGGAAAATTCTGGTGGATGAAAAGGATTTTCATGCGTGTGCCGGTCTCCTGCGCGATGGCGTGTCCGGACGTGGGTATAATCGCGGGGAACGGCCCCGCAAAGCCCTGCATTTTTGCGCCGCCCTCTGGACCAGCCCGGCCTGAGCGCCTATCACCTGTGCAACACCAGACAGAGCAAGAGGGGCCCGGCCCATGTCGCGCTATTCACCAGCCGAGATCGAAGCGAAATGGCAAGAGGCATGGGCCCAGGCGGAGATATTCCGCGCCCGGCGCGATGAAAGCCGCCCCAAATACTACGTGCTGGAGATGTTTCCCTACCCGTCGGGCCGCATCCACATGGGCCACGTGCGCAACTACACCATGGGCGACGTGGTGGCGCGCTACAAGCTGGCCACGGGGCATAACGTGCTGCACCCGATGGGCTGGGACGCCTTCGGCATGCCCGCCGAGAATGCCGCGATGGCGTCGGGCGGCCACCCCAAGGACTGGACCTACGCCAATATCGAGACCATGCGCGAGCAGATGAGGCCCCTTGGCCTGTCCATCGACTGGTCGCGCGAGTTCGCCACCTGCGACCCCGAATATTACGGCCAGCAACAGGCGCTGTTTCTGGATTTCTATGAGTCGGGCCTTGTCTACCGCAAGAACGCGGTGGTCAACTGGGACCCGGTGGACATGACCGTTCTGGCCAACGAGCAGGTCGAGAACGGGCGCGGATGGCGTTCGGGCGCCGAGGTCGAGCGGCGCGAGCTGACGCAATGGTTCTTCCGCATCTCCGACATGGCCGAGGAACTGCTGGACGCGCTGGACGGGCTGGACGACTGGCCCGCCAAGGTCCGCACCATGCAGCAGAACTGGATCGGCAAGTCGCGCGGTCTGCAATTCGCCTTCGGCCTGAACGACGGGCCAGAAGGCCATGACCGGGTCGAGGTCTACACCACCCGGCCCGACACGCTGATGGGGGCCTCGTTCATCGGCGTGTCGCCGGATCACCCGCTGGCCCGGACACTGGAGCGCGAGCGCGAGGACGTGGCAGCCTTTTGCGCCGAGGCGCGGCGCGGCGGCACCACCGAGGAGGCGCTGGAGAAGGCCGAGAAGCTGGGCTTCGATACCGGCCTCAAGGCCCGCCACCCGTTTGACACCGCGTGGGAACTGCCCGTCTACATCGCCAATTTCATCCTGATGGACTATGGCACGGGTGCGATCTACGGCGTGCCCGCGCATGACGCCCGCGACATGGAATTTGCCCGCAAGTACGATCTGCCGGTGTCGTCCGTCTTCGTGCCGGCCATGGGCGAAGAGGGCACCTTCATCATGCCCGAGGAAGGCGGCCCCGCCTATGTGCCCCCGAAACCCGAGACGGTGCGCTACGTGCGCGGCTTTGCCGGCGACGAGGCCCAGACCGGCGAACAGGCCATCGAAGCGGCGATCGCGTTCTGCGAGGCCAATGGCGTGGGGCAGGGTGTGACCAAGTTCCGCCTGCGCGACTGGGGCCTGTCACGGCAGCGCTACTGGGGCTGCCCGATCCCGGTGGTCCATTGCGAGGCCTGCGGCGTGGTTCCCGAGAAGAAAGAAAACCTGCCGATCCGTCTGCCCGACGATGTCAGTTTCGATCAGCCGGGCAATCCGCTCGACCGGCATCCGACGTGGCGCGAATGCGCCTGTCCGTCGTGCGGCCAGCCCGCCCGGCGCGAGACCGACACGATGGACACCTTCGTGGATTCCTCGTGGTACTACGCCCGCTTCACCGCGCCGCATGCCGAGACGCCCACGGATCTGGACGACGCGACATACTGGATGAATGTCGATCAGTATATCGGCGGGATCGAGCACGCGATCCTGCACCTGCTCTATTCGCGCTTTTTCGCTCGTGCGATGCAGATCACCGGCCACCTGCCCGACAAGGCGATCGAGCCGTTCGACGCGCTCTTCACGCAGGGCATGGTGACGCACGAGATATACCAGACGACCGACGCGGCTGGTCGCCCCGTCTATCACCTTCCCGAAGAGGTGATCGACGGCAAGCTTGCGGATGGGACCGAGGTGGACACAATCCCCTCTGCCAAGATGTCGAAATCCAAGAAGAACGTCGTCGATCCCTCGACCATCATCGCGCAATACGGGGCCGATACCGCGCGCTGGTTCGTCCTTTCTGACAGCCCGCCCGAGCGTGACGTGGAATGGACGGCCTCCGGCGCCGAGGCCGCGCACAAACACTTGGCCCGCGTCTGGCGTCTTGCCGCCGGGATCGCCACGGACGACACCGCGCCCAACGATCACGACGAAGCCCTGCTGCGCGAGATGCACAAGACCATCGACGATGTGACCAAGGGCATCGACAGCTTCGGCTTCAACGCCGCGATCGCCCGGCTTTACGCCTTTACGGCCACTCTGGCCAAGTCGCAGGCCGGGCAGGGGGCAAAGGCCGAGGCGGCACGCACGCTGGCGCAGCTCATGTCTCCGATGACGCCGCATCTGGCCGAGGATATCTGGGCGCGCTTGGGCGGTCAGGGCCTTGTTGCCACGGCAGGCTGGCCCACGCCCGACCCCGCGATGCTGGTGGATGACACCGTGACCCTGCCCATCCAGATCAACGGCAAGCGCCGGGGCGAGCTTCAGGTGCCCGCCGAGATGGAGAAGGCCGAGGTCGAGACCCGCGCGCTGGCTCATGCGGCCGTGCAAAAGGCATTGGATGGCGGACAGCCCAAGAAGGTTATCGTCGTGCCGGGACGGATCGTGAATGTCGTCATCTGATCGCCGCCTGTTCCTGCTGACCGGCCTTGCCATGCTCGCGGGGTGCGGGTTCGCGCCGGCGTACGGGCCGGGTGGCGGCGGCGCGGCGCTGATGCAGCAGGTGGCGGTCCGCGCGCCCGATACCCGCCCCGGCTATCTGCTGACCCGCGATCTGGAGGCGCGTTTGGGCCGCGCCGGGTCGGCGCGTTACGAACTGGTCCCCGAGATTACCCTGACGACAGAGGCGGTCGCGATCGACCGGCGCAACGTGGCGGGGCGTTTCAACATCCTCGGCTCGGTGCGCTACGCCCTGACCGACCGGCAGACCGGCGAGACCGTGACGACCGGCACGGTGGACAGTTTTACCGCCTATTCCGCACTTGGCACACCCGTTGCCACGCGTGCCGCGCAGCGCGATGCCGAGATGCGGCTGATGTCCGTCCTTGCCGATCAACTGGTCCTGCGGCTGCTGGCCACGGTACCGGACCGCCCGCAATGAAGCTGACGCCGCGTGACGCCCCACGATACTTCGCCAAGCCGGAGCCGGGGCGCACCGGCCTTCTGATCTACGGCGCGGATGCCATGCGCGTGGCCCTGAAGCGGCAAGAGGTGATCGCGGCGCTGCTCGGTCCGGGGGCCGAAGAGGAAATGCGCCTTGCGCGGATGGCCGCCGTCGATTTGCGCAAGGACCCCGCGCGGCTGACGGATGCCGTCAAGGCGCAGGGCTTTTTTCCCGGCCCGCGCGCCGCCTTCGTCGAGGACGCCAACGATGCCGTGGCCGAGCCGATCCTCGCCGCCCTTGCCGATTGGCAGGAGGGGGATGCGCAGATCATCGTCACCGCCGGCCAGCTCAAGCCGACCTCGAAAATCCGCAAGGCGTTCGAGGCACATCGCAACGCCTATGCCGCCGCCATTTATGATGAGCCCCCAAGCCGGGACGAGATCGAGGCGACGCTTGCCCGGGCGGGCCTTGGCAACGTGCCTGGCCCGGTGATGGGCGATCTGACGGCTATGGCCCGCGATCTCGATCCCGGTGATTTCCGCCAGACCATGGAGAAACTGGCGCTTTACAAATGGGATGATGACAGCCCGCTGTCGTCCGAGGATATCGCCGCCTGCGCGCCCGCCTCGACCGAGGCCGATCTCGACGACGTGCTCAACATCGTGGCCGAGGGCCGCGCCGGCGAGGTCGGTCCCGTGCTGCGCCGGCTGAAGGCGCAAGGTGTGCAGGCCGTCGGTCTGTGCATCGGCGCGACCCGCCATTTCCGCGCGCTTTACACGGCGGCCTCGGATCCCGGCGGGCCGGGGCAGGGCATCGCCAAGCTGCGCCCGCCGGTTTTCGGGCCGCGCCGCGACCGCATGCTGCGCCAGGCGCAGATGTGGGGCGGAGAACGCCTGCAACAAGCGCTGACGATCCTGACCGACACCGATCTTCACCTGCGATCGGCCGCACAGCGCGCGCCCGACATGGCGCTTGTCGAACGGGCGCTGATCCGGCTGGCCATGCTGGCCAAGGCCCGCTGATCGACAGGGCGGAATGCATGCCGCACGCACCATAGGCCCCGCATGACCGATCCAAGCCTCATCACGCTTGTCCGCAGCTTTTTGCGAATCGGCCTTTTGTCATTCGGTGGTCCGGCGGCACAGATTTCCATGATGCATGCCGAGCTGGTCACGCGCCGCGGCTGGCTGACCGAGCCGCAGTTTCTGGGCGCGCTGTCGTTTTGCATGCTGTTGCCGGGCCCCGAGGCGATGCAGCTTGCGACCTATGCGGGCTGGCGGCTGCGCGGGGTGCCCGGCGGGCTGATCGCCGGGCTTCTCTTCGTGCTGCCGGGCGCGGCGGTGATCCTTGCGCTTGGCATGGGCTATGCGCTTTACGGCGGGGTGCCGCTGGTGCAGGCGCTGTTCGTGGGCGTCAAGACGGCGGTGGTGGTGATCGTGCTGCAGGCGCTATTGACCCTTGCGCGACGGGCGCTGACCGATCGCGCAAGCTGGGTGCTTGCGGGTCTGGGCTTTGCCGCGATGTTTTTCCTGTCGGTGCCGTTCCCGGCGATCATCGCGCTTGCCGCGCTTTGGGGATATGTTCAGGCGCGCGGGCAGGTGTCTGCGGCATCGGCGCCGGCGGCCCGCGTTCCGCTGTCGGGTACCGCTCTGACAGTTGTGACATGGGGCACGCTCTGGGCCGTGCCGGTCGTGACCGCGTGGGCGCTCGGGGCGACGTTCCTGACGGATCTGGCGCTTTTCTTCAGCAAGCTGGCGGTCGTGACGTTTGGCGGGGCCTACGCGGTGCTGGCCTACATGACCGACACGGTCGTGGCGACCAAGGGCTGGCTGACGACCGCGCAGATGATCGACGCGCTCGGGCTGGCGGAAACCACACCGGGGCCGCTGATCCTGGTGACCGAATTCGTGGGCCTGCTGGCGGGCTACGCGCAGGGCGGGCCGTGGATGGCGGTGCAGGCGGCGCTGCTGACGCTATGGGTCACGTTCGTGCCCTGCTTCCTGTGGGTTTTCACCGGCGCGCCGTATATCGAGATGATCCTCGCGCGGCCACGCCTGAAAGGCGCACTCGCAGGAATTTCCGCGGCGGTCGTGGGGGTTATCCTCAATCTTTCCGTCTGGTTCGCCCTGCACGTCCTGTTTGCGGAGGTGCGTCAAACGCGCTTTGGTCCGGTGCCCGACTGGCCGACATTCATGCCGCTCAATTTCGCGTTCGTCCTGATTGCGGCGGTGCTTTTTCTCGGGTTGCGCCTGTCGCTCGTGAAGGTTCTGGGGCTTATGGCGGCGGTGTCGGGTCTCATGCATGCCGTGATGCAATGAGACGCATGGCAGGTCTTTCGTTTTGCCCCGAATCCCTTATGCTGACCCCGTTCCCAATTCAGAGGCCATCACAGCATGTCGCGTACCATCGATTACGGAAACCTGATGCATCGTGCCATGCGTGGCCTCATCCAGGAGGTGCTGTGTGACGTGCGCGACAACGGGCTTCCCGGTGCGCATCATTTTTTCATTACGTTCGACACGACCCATCCCCAGGCGGACCTCGCCGATTGGCTGCGTGACCGATATCCATCCGAGATGACGGTGGTCATGCAGAACTGGTACGACGCGCTGGAGGTGACCGATGACGGGTTCTCCGTGACGCTCAATTTCGGCGATGCGCCAGAGCGGCTTTACGTGCCGTATGACGCGATCAAGACCTTCGTGGATCCGTCCGTGGAATTCGGCCTGCGGTTCGAGACGCAGGAGGTCGAAGAAGATGCCGAGACCGGTGATGCGGAAAAACCGGACGATGACGCGGCCACCGGCGAGGCCGACATCGTAAGCCTTGACAGTTTTCGCAAATAGCGATCCCGCATGCTTCGGATACCGGCACGCGACTGCGCGCGTCGTTGATATTTTCGCCTGTTGCGATATGGACATCGCAGACGCCAAGGAGATTTTCTTATGACTGCAACGCGTAGCGAATCGGACAGTTTCGGACCCCTCGACGTGCCGGCCGACAAATACTGGGGCGCGCAGACGCAACGCTCGATCATGAACTTTCCCATCGGTTGGGAAAGACAGCCTGCGGCGATCGTCCGCGCCCTCGGGGTCGTCAAGAAGGCCTGCGCCGAGGCCAACAAGGCCAGCGGCAAGCTTGACGCGCGCCGCGCCGACGCGATCATACAGGCGGCGGGCGAGGTCATCGAGGGGCGGTTCGATGACAACTTCCCGCTGGTCGTCTGGCAGACCGGATCGGGAACGCAATCCAACATGAACGCCAACGAGGTCATTGCCAACCGCGCGATCGAGATCCTTGGCGGCACCATCGGGTCGAAGGACCCGGTGCATCCCAACGATCACTGCAACATGGGACAATCGTCGAACGACACCTTTCCCACGGCGATGCATGTCGCCACCGCGATGAGCGTGCGCGACGTGCTGCTGCCAGGGCTGGAAAAGCTGGCCGAGGGGCTGGAAGCCAAGTCCGCGCAGTTCCGCGACATCATCAAGATCGGCCGCACCCACACGCAGGACGCAACACCGCTGACGCTGGGTCAGGAGTTCTCGGGCTATGCGCATCAGATCCGGCAAGGGATCGCGCGCGTTAACGCGACGATGCCGGGGATCTACGAGCTGGCGCAGGGCGGCACTGCCGTCGGGACCGGCCTCAACACCGCGCCGGACTGGGGCGATACGGTGGCGGCCAACATGGCCAAGATCACGAAGCTGCCTTTCGTGACCGCCCCCAACAAGTTCGAGGCGCTCGCGGCGCATGATGCGATGGTGTTCCTGTCGGGCGCCCTCAGCACGGTGGCGGGCTCTTGCTACAAGATCGCCAACGACATCCGTTTTCTGGGCTCCGGCCCGCGTTCGGGTCTGGGCGAGCTGATCCTGCCCGAGAACGAGCCGGGAAGCTCGATCATGCCGGGCAAGGTCAACCCCACGCAGGCCGAGGCGCTGACGCAGGTGGCAGCCCACGTCATGGGCAACGATGCCGCGATCAAGTTCGCCGGCAGCCAGGGCCATTTCGAGCTGAACGTCTATAATCCGATGATGGCCTACAACCTGCTGCAATCCATTCAGCTACTGGGCGACGCGACCGCCAGCTTCACCGAACGGATGCTGATGGGGATCGAGGCCAACGAGGCCCGCATCGAGAAGCTGATGACGGATTCGCTGATGCTGGTCACCGCGCTTGCGCCCACAATCGGCTACGACAACGCCACCAAGGTCGCCAAGACCGCACACAAGAACGGCACCACCCTGCGCGAAGAGGCGATCGCCCTGGGGTTTGTCGATGCCGAAACCTTCGATCGGGTGGTGCGCCCCGAGGACATGATCGGCCCGAAATGACCGACACGCCGGTCAATCTCAACAAGGCGCGCAAGGCCCGCGCGCGAGTCGCGAAAACGACCCGTGCCGACGAGAATGCCGCGAAATACGGACGGTCCAAGCGTCGCAAGACACAAGACAAGGCAGAGCTGTCGAAGGCGCGCCACCATCTCGACCAGCATCGGTTGCGCGAAGATTGATGTCGGGTCCCTTTGGTCCCACGCGTCGCGGGCGCGCCGCTGACGGTGGGGGCTGCGGCGCCATCCCCGCCCGGCCATGAGCGCGCGCCCCGTCAAGCACTCCCTGACCCTGCGCGGTCATCGCACCAGTGTCTCGCTGGAGGCGGAATTCTGGGACGCCTTCCGTGATATCGCCGCTCTTCAAGGGGTTGCGATCAATGAACTGGCGGCGCGGATCGACGCCGAGCGCGGGATGGAGGCGGGCCTTGCCTCGGCAATCCGGGTCTATGTCCTGCGCCATTATCGCGATCGGGACCGCGGTTGAGTGTCGCGCCGTCCACGATGTCATGCTCGTCTGGTGCCGCTCATGCCCCACATGAGTGTCGTTTTTCGGACATGATGCAGCGCTAACCGGTTGCTTTCCCGTGATGCAGCTTGTTAGTCTTTTCAAACGAATGGAACCGGGATGCTGTGTCGACCATTCCCTGTGGCAGGCTATCGACCCGGTTCCGAAAGCAGAAAACGCTGGTGCATAAATCAAGATACGTCCCGCATCCGCTGTCGGGCTATGACGTGGTGATGTGCATAACGGCAATGTCACAAGGGAGGGCCTGCATGGCCGACGAAACAACGATCCAGGGTATTCCCGCGCCCGAAGGTGCGTCGGATATCATCGAGACCGATTACAAGATCGGTCAGGATAACATCCAGCGAAAGATCGGACCGTTCGGTCTTGATATTCACAACCCCGTTTTCATGATCTCCGGGCTCGCGGTGATCCTGTTCGTGTTCTACGCGCTTGCCCTGCCGGACCAGGCCGCGTCGGTCTTCGAAACGATGAAGGCGTTCGTCATCGAGACGTTCGACTGGTTCTTTCTCGGGTCCGCGAACATCTTCGTGATCTTCTGTCTTCTGCTGATCGTGACGCCCTACGGGTCTGTCCGGCTTGGCGGAACCGATGCCACGCCCGATTACGGCTATGTGGGCTGGTTCGCGATGCTGTTTGCGGCCGGCATGGGAATCGGCCTGCTGTTTTTCGGCGTGTCCGAACCGATGACGCATTTTGACACCGCCCTTGCCGGGACCACGATGGGCGAGGACGGCGTGCGAACGGATTGGGCCCCGTTGGGCGCAGCGGGCGGTGATCCGGTAGAGGCGCAGCGTGTCGGCATGGCGGCCACGATCCTGCATTGGGGTCTGCACCCATGGGCGGCCTACGCCGTCGTCGCGCTGTCGCTTGCACTTTTCTCGTACAACAAGGGGCTGCCGCTGACCATCCGCTCGGCCTTCTACCCGATCCTCGGCGATCGCGTCTGGGGCTGGTGGGGCCATATCATCGACACGCTGGCGGTGTTTGCCACGCTGTTCGGTCTGGCCACATCGCTTGGCTTCGGAGCCGAACAGGCTGCGGCCGGTCTGGCCTTTCTTTACGGGTCGGGCGATGCTGCGGAAGGCACGCGTACCTTCCTGGGGATCACCTACGGCAATGACAGTGGAACGGGCGTCGAGAACGACCCGCTGTTGCTGGTCCTGCTCATTTCGGCGATCACGCTGGTCGCGCTTGTCTCTGTGATCCGCGGTCTTGACGGGGGCGTGAAGCGCCTGTCGGAAATCAACATGGGTCTCGCGGCAATCTTGCTGTTGTTCGTCTTCTTCGTGGCGGGTCCGATCTTCCTGGTCTCGTTCTTCTTCGACAGCATCGTTGCCTATGCGCAGAATATCTTTGCGCTCAGCAATCCTGTCGGTCGGGAAGATGCCAACTACAGCCAGGGCTGGACCGCGTTCTACTGGGCGTGGTGGATTTCCTGGTCGCCCTTTGTCGGCATGTTCATTGCGCGTGTCAGCCGTGGCCGCACGGTGCGTGAATTCGTCATTTGCGTCCTGCTGATCCCGACTACGGTCTGCATCCTGTGGATGAGCGTCTTTGGCGGCGCAGCACTGAACCAGGTCGTGGCCGACGGCTATGAGGGGGCCAAGAACGCGGCACTCGAACTCAAGCTGTTCTACATGCTGTCGCAGCTTCCGCTGGCGACGATCACCTCGACGATCGGCATCATCCTCGTGATCGTGTTCTTCGTGACATCGTCCGACTCCGGCAGCCTCGTGATCGACACGATCACCGCCGGTGGCAAGGTCGATGCGCCGGTGTCGCAGCGTGTGTTCTGGTGCATCTTCGAAGGCGCCGTGGCAATCGCGCTGCTGATCGGCGGGGGGCTTGCCTCGCTGCAGGCGGCCGTCATCTCGACGGGTCTGCCCTTCACGCTGGTGCTGTTGTTCATGTGCTATGCAATCTGGAAGGGGCTGTCGACCGAAGCGCGGTGACGACCGCCTGACGGCTTGTCATGACGAAAAGCCCCCCGGGTGTTGCACCCCGGGGGGCTTTGATGTTCTGTACCCAAAATAAGAGTGGGGAGACCGAAACGTGACACTCGATCTTGACTTTGTGCGCGCCCAATTTCCGGCCTTGTCAGAGCCGTCACTGGCGGGGCAGGCGTTTTTCGAGAATGCGGGTGGCTCGTTCACCTGCGCGCCCGTGATCGCCCGGCTGGAACGGTATTACCGGCAGCGCAAGGTGCAACCCTACGGCGCGTACGAGGCCAGTCGTCTTGCGGGCGAAGAGATGGACGAGGCACGGACCCGATTGGCGGCGATGATGGGTGTCGCGACCGACGAGGTGAGTTTCGGCCCCTCCACAACGCAGAACACCTACGTGCTGGCGCAGGCCTTTCGGCAGTGGATGCAGCCCGGCGATGCTATAATCGTCACCAACCAGGATCACGAGGCGAATTCAGGCCCGTGGCGGCGCCTCGCCGACGAGGGGTTCGAGGTGCGCGAATGGAAGATCGACCCCGAAACAGGATGTCTTGACCCGGCCGATCTTGAAAACCTGCTGGACGAACGGGTGCGGCTGGTGTGCTTTCCGCATTGCTCCAACGTGATTGGCGCGATCAACCCGGTGGTCGAGATAACCGCGCTCGCCCATGCGGCCGGGGCCTTTGTCTGCGTTGACGGGGTCAGCTACGCCCCGCACGGCCTGCCCGAAGTGGGGCGGATGGGCCCCGACATCTACCTGTTCTCGGCCTACAAGACGTATGGCCCGCATCAGGGGATCATGGTGATCCGTCGCGAACTGGGAAACCTGCTGCCCAACCAGGCGCATTATTTCAACGGTGATACGCTGTACAAACGCTTTACGCCGGCAGGGCCCGATCATGCGCAGGTCGCGGCAAGCGCGGGCATGGCCGATTACATCGACAGCCTTGCAGAACGCCACGGCATCACGGGCAACGCAGAGACGCGCTGCGCGGGCGTTCACGACGTGATGCGCGCGCATGAAACCGATCTTCTGCAGCCGCTTCTCGATTTCCTTGCAGACCGGAATTCCGCCCGCCTCATCGGACCGGCCGATGCCGCAGTCCGGGCACCGACCGTCGCGGTGGCGCTCGATCGGCCTGCCGCGGGGGTCGCCGGCGATCTCGCGGGACATGGCATCATGGCGGGCGGTGGCGACTTTTATGCGGTGCGCCCGCTTGCCGCCATGGGTGTGGATGTTGACAAAGGTGTGCTTCGGCTCAGCTTCGTGCATTACACGTCGCGCGGCGAGATGGACAAGCTTTTGACAGCACTTCAGGATGTGCTTTGATCCACTCCCTGCTTCGACGCGTACGAGGTGAGAACAACCGAGGCAGGGATGACACAGCAGAAACCCAGTATCTTGTGGCTGCGCCGCGACCTGAGGCTCATCGACAATCCGTCGTTGCGCGCCGCATGCGCCGAGGGCGGACCGGTGATCCCGGTCTTCATCCGCGATGACAATGTCGCAAGGCTTGGCGCGGCGCCGGCGTGGCGGCTTAGCCTGTCATTGGGGGATCTGGCGCAATCCCTTTCGGCCAAGGGCAGCCGCCTGATCCTGCGTACGGGCGATGCGATCGAGACGCTTCTGGCGCTGATCGAGGAAACTGGCGCCGAGAGCGTGCACTGGTCGCGGCTTTACGACCCTGAGGCGATCGAGCGTGACACAGCGGTCAAGGCGGCGCTGAAAGAGCGCGGCATCACGGCGCACAGCCATAACGCGCATCTTCTGTTCGAACCGTGGACGGTTGAGACGCAGCAGGGCGGCTTCTACAAGGTCTATACGCCGCTATGGCGCGCGGTGAAGGATCGCGACGTGCCCGCGCCCGAGGCTGCCCCCGCGCGCATCCCCGCCCCGGACGCATGGCCTGCCAGCGACGCGCTGGAACAGTGGGGGCTTGGTGGCGCCATGCAGCGCGGTGCGGATGTGTGTCGCCCCTATCAATCCGTCGGGGAAACCGCGGCGCAGGACCGTCTTTCGGCCTTCGTCGACGGGGCGATCCGGAATTACGCGACCGGGCGCGATCTTCCCGCCATCAACGGCACCTCGAACCTGTCGGAAAACCTGACCTATGGCGAAATCTCGGCGCGCCAGTGCTGGCATGCGGGGCTGCGCGCCTTGCATGATGGCGCGGACGGGGCCGAGACATGGCTGAAAGAGCTTGTCTGGCGCGAATTCGCCTATCACCTGACGTATCACACGCCCCGCATCACCACCCGAAACTGGCGCGAGGAATGGGACGCCTTTCCCTGGAACGAGGATGCATCGCGCCCCGACGTCGTGGCGTGGAAACAGGGGCGCACCGGGGTGCCGTTCGTGGATGCCGCGATGCGCGAGATGTACGTGACGGGCCGGATGCACAATCGCGGCCGGATGATCGTCGCCTCCTACCTCACCAAGCACCTGATGACCCATTGGAAGATCGGCCATGATTGGTTCACCGACTGCCTGACCGACTGGGATCCGGCCGCGAACGCCCTCGGGTGGCAGTGGGCGGCCGGATGCGGCCCGGATGCGACACCGTATTTTCGCGTCTTCAACCCGGAAACGCAGATCAAAAAGTTCGACCCCGACAGGGCCTATATCCACCGCTGGATCGCCGAGGATGCCCGCGATCCGAGTGCAACCGCGCTGTCCTATTTCGATGCGATCCCCCGAGCCTGGGGGATGTCCGCCCACGACCGGTACCCCGCCCCGGTTGTCGATCTGCAGGATGGGCGCAAGCGCGCATTGGCTGCATATGAAGCGCGAACATTCTGACTGTGCCGGGAACACGCCAAGAATCGTGGCCTATCGTCGCCGCGCGTCGTATAAAACAAGATGAAAACAAGGGAATGACCGAATGATCCTGACCGACACACGCGGCCAGACAGAGCTTCCGCGATATTTTGCCCGCTGTTTTGCCGTCGCCCGCCAGATCAGCGCCGGGCGCCTTGACATCATCCTGCCCGACGGGCGCCGGTTTCGCGCCGAGGGATCGCGTCCCGGCCCGGTGGCCGAACTTCACATCCACGACGCCGAGGTGTTCGCGCGGCTGGTGCGCGAAGGCTATCTGGGATTTTGCGAAGCCTATCTCGAAGGCGACTGGTCCACCCCCGACCTGCAGGCGTTCATGGATCTTCTGAACGCGGATGACGGGATCTATAACGGCTATCCGGGCCAGAGGATCGCCCAGATCTACGAGCGCATCCGCTTCTGGTTCAAACGGAATTCCAAGGCGCAGGCGCGCCGAAATATCAGCTATCACTACGATCTCGGCAACGATTTCTACCGGCTCTGGCTCGACGATACGATGACCTATTCCAGCGCCCTTTTCGACGAGAGTAGCAACAGCCTCGAACAGGCGCAGATCGCGAAATATGGCAGCATGATCGACCAGATGGGGGTCAAGCCCGGTGATCATGTGCTCGAGATCGGATGCGGCTGGGGCGGCTTCGCCGAATATGCTGCCGGGACACGGGGCCTGCACGTGACCGGCCTCACGATCAGCGAGGAGCAGTTGACCTATGCCCGCGACCGGATCGCGCGGGCGGGGCTGGCCGACCGTGTGACGCTGAAATTGCAGGACTACCGCGACGAACGCGGAACGTATGACGGTATCGCCAGTATCGAGATGTTCGAGGCGGTCGGCGAACAGTACTGGCCGGTGTTCTTCAAAAGCCTGCGGGACAGATTGTCCCCCGGCGCGCAAGCGACGCTTCAGATCATAACGGTCGAGGACAGCCGGTGGGAAAGCTACCGCAACGACGTGGATTTCATCCAGAAATATATCTTTCCGGGCGGCATGCTGCCCAGCCCCCGCGTTTTGCGCGACGAGATTCAGCGCGCCGGTCTGACGGTCGCGCGGTCGATCGAATTCGGGGAAAGCTACAGCGAAACCCTGCGCCGCTGGCACGACACGTTCAATGAAAGGTGGGGCGAGATCGCCGAGATGGGCTTTGACGAACGGTTCCGCCGGATGTGGAATTTTTATCTGACGTCCTGCGCGGGCGCGTTCAAGGGGGGCAGTTGCGACGTCACGCAGATCACCATCGCAAGGCCCGCCTGAGATGCCTTTGACCGGTCGCCTGCATCGCGGTCAGTGTTGTCTCGGGCATGCGGCGCGGGCGGCGTGCCTTTGGTCTTGACCACGCCGCTTTTCATCTATGGACCGATGGCGGCGCACAGCTTTCTGGCGGTTGCGCTTGGCACGTCTATAGCGGGCCATCTTTCGGGGGCGGTTCTGCCCGATCACGGCCTGGGCGCGGTGCCAAGACCGTTTCCCTTGCCCGGACTTGTCGAGGGTGGCGAGGGTGTGGACGGGTGGCTGATCTCGGATGCCGACGCGGTCGCGCGCCTCGTCTATATCGGTGAGGTCCTGGGCTGCGGCGATTTGCACAAGGTTCAGCCGCGCCGCGACGGTCGAACCGTCGCCGCCCGTGCCTTTGCCGGGACGCCCGGCGAGATGGCGTGGTCCATTGATGGCTGGTCGTCGGTGTCTCAGGCGACGCTCGATCAGGCGGTGTGTGAAATCGTCACCGACATGGATCGGCGGCCCGCGGCCCAGCTGGCCGCGACGCGCGCGATGATCCTGTCGCGTGCCGCGGCCCGCGTTGCGGCGCGTGACAGCGTGCCCACCGACCTGCGCAGCGCCGCCACTGCGGCCGAGGTCGAGGATCTGCGCATCGACATCTCGCATGCCGGGTTTTTCCGGACCCGCAGCCATCACCTGCGTTACCCGCATTTCGATACCGGCAAGAGCCCGGTCCTGACGCGCGAGGTTTTCGTGGCGACGGATGCGGCCCTCGTGCTGCCATACGACCCGCGGCGTGATCGTCTGCTGCTGGTCGAACAGTTCCGCATGGGCCCGTATGGTCGCGGTGATCCGCATCCCTGGATGCTGGAGCCGGTCGCGGGCCGCATCGACGCGGGCGAGGCACCCGAAGACACCGCCCGCCGAGAGTGTCGGGAAGAGGCGGGGCTGGAGATCGTGTCGCTGGAAAAGATTTCGAGCCATTACTGCACGCCCGGCTACTCGACCGAGATGTTCCACCTGTTTCTGGGCCTGTGCGATCTGCCTGACATGGTACAGGGGCAGGGTGGTCTGGCCACGGAAAACGAAGATATCCGCACCCATGTCATCGGGTTCGAGGCCGCGATGGCCCTGTTGCAAAGCGGCGAGGCCAATAACGGGCCGTTGATCCTCGGGCTGATCTGGCTTCAACGCGAGCGCGATCGCCTGCGCGCAACGGCTTGAGTTTCGGCAGGCAACGTCATAAACCCGCGCAACGTCGCAGCGACAGGAGCAACGGGCATGCGCATCGCACAGGATCTGGCCGCCGCCGTTGGCAATACACCACTGCTCCGGCTGTCCCGCGCAAGCGAGGCGACCGGTTGCGAGATCCTTGGAAAATGCGAATTCCTGAATCCGGGGCAGTCGGTCAAGGACCGTGCCGCGCTTTTCATCATCCGCGACGCCATCGCCCGTGGAGAGCTTGAGCCGGGCGGCACCATCGTCGAAGGGACGGCCGGAAATACCGGGATCGGCCTTGCGATGGTCGGGGCGTCGCTGGGATTCAAGACGGTGATCGTCATACCCGAAACCCAGAGCCAGGAAAAGAAGGACATGCTGCGGCTTGCCGGGGCCGACCTGGTGCAGGTGCCTGCAGCGCCCTATTCAAATCCGAACAACTTCGTGCGGTATTCCGAACGGTTGGCGCGAGAGCTGGCCAAAAGCGAACCGCACGGCGCGATATGGGCCAACCAGTTTGACAACGTCGCGAACCGCCAGGCGCATCTCGAGACCACCGGCCCCGAGATATGGGACCAGACCGGCGGCGGCGTGGACGGGTTCATCTGCGCGGTGGGGTCCGGCGGCACCCTCGCCGGCGTGGGCATGGCGCTTCAGCCCAAGGGGGTGAAGATCGGTCTTGCCGACCCGATGGGCGCAAAGCTCTACTCCTACTACACCACCGGCGCATTGGAGGGCGAGGGATCGTCCATCGCGGAAGGCATCGGTCAGGTGCGGATCACCGCCAATCTCGAAGGTTTCACGCCCGACTTCGCCTGTCAGGTTGCGGATGACGAGGCCCTGCCGATCGTGTTCGACCTGCTCGAACACGAAGGGATCTGCATGGGGGCCTCGACCGGCGTCAACGTCGCCGGGGCGATGCGCATGGCGCGGGACATGGGGCCCGGTCACACGATCGTAACGATTTTGTGTGATTACGGCACACGGTACCAGTCCAAGTTGTACAATCCCGAATTTTTACGTGAAAAGAACTTGCCGACACCGCGGTGGCTGGAGCGGGCGCCGCGCTCTATCCCCGGAGTTTTTACTGAATGAGACGTTTTCTACAGCTGATCTGTATTGTCCTGACCCTCGGGTTCGGTTTGGCCGCCCCGGTGATGGTCGCGACAGATGCACAGGCCCAGCAACCGATCGAAGGGCCGGATTACGAGGCGTGGGAAGATCTGGCCTCGCGGGTCGAGGCGGCGCTGGAAAGCGGCACGGTCGACACGCAGATCCTGGAAGAGCTGCGCAGGCTTCTGGTCGATAGCCGGCAACAATTCGTCGAGGCTCAGGGCACGAATTCGACGACGATCAGGACGGTGCGCGACGAGCTGGAGGCACTTGGACCGGCGCCAGAAGAGGGCGCCACCGAACCCGATACCGTTGCCGAGCGGCGCGCCGAGCTTGGGCGCAGGCTGTCGCGGCTCGAGGCGCCGGTCCGCACGGCCGAATTGGCGCAGCGTCGCGCGGACGGCCTGATCAACGCGATCGACGAGGTCATCCGCACGCGGCAGACAGAAGAGCTTTTGCGTCTCGGCCCGACGCCTGTGAACCCCACATTCTGGCCGGAGACGCTGACCTCGATCTACGGTCTTGTCGAGAGCGTCAGATCCGAGGTCGTGCAGACGTGGCAAAGGCCGGCAGGATATGCGGTCTTCATGGACAATCTTCCGGCTGTCACGGGCCTTTTGCTGATCGGCGTGGCGCTGTTGGCCCGCGGGCGGCGGTGGTCGACACGGTTGATGCACCGCATCGGCGACGACGAGCCGACCGCGGGAATATGGATCGCGATGTTTCTTATTTCGTTCGGGGAATGGGCGCTGCCATTCGCGGGCATATTCGTCATCGTGCAGGCCGTGCAGCTCTCTGGTCTGGCAGGGCTGATCGGGGACCTCGTCCTGACCAACCTTTTGCCCGCCGCCTTCATCTACCTGCTTGCACGTTGGCTGGCGCAACGCGTGTTTCCCAAAGTCGGGATGCGCAAACCGCTGCTGAACGTCGATGAAGCCTGTGCTTACTCGGGCCGGCTTTACGGCGCGCTTCTGGGGCTCGTGGTCGCGGGACTTTACCTTGTCGAGGCGGTGGCCGAGGGGGCCCGGTGGAGCGAGGCATCGATCAATGTCGCAATCTTCCCGATCCTCGTCTTGAACGGCCTGCTGTTGTGGCGACTGGCGACACTGCTGCGGCTGCACAGCTATTCTTCTGAGAACGACCCCGAACGCGAAACCGATATCGGCGACAGGGTTGCACGCCTCTTGTCGAGGTTGCTCATCCTCGTGGCCGTGCTGGCGCCCGCGCTCGCGGCGATCGGGTACATCACCGCGGCCGAGACCCTGATGCTCTCGGTGGCGTTGTCGCTGTTGCTCTTGGCGGCGCTCATGGTGCTGCAACGCTTCCTGAACGAGATCTACGTCATGCTCGTGGGCAATCGCAACGGCGCGGACGAGTCGCTTATCCCGGTGCTGGCGGGATTTCTGCTGGTTACGTTGTCGTTGCCCGTCTTCGCGCTGATCTGGGGGGCACGTCCGGCGCAACTGCTTGAATTCTGGACCAAGCTGACCGAAGGCGTGACCATCGGTACCACGACGATATCGCCGACGATCTTCCTGACCCTCGTGATCGTCTTCGGGCTCGGCCTCTTGTTGACCCGTATCCTTCAGGGCGCGCTCAAGACGACGATCCTGCCGAAGACCAAGCTTGATACGGGCGGGCGCAACGCGATCGTTTCGGGCGTGGGATATGTCGGGATCTTTCTCGCGGTCCTGATCTCGATCACCAGTGCGGGTATCGACCTCAGTTCGCTGGCCATCGTTGCCGGTGCGCTGTCGGTCGGTATCGGTTTCGGCCTGCAGAACATCGTGTCGAACTTCGTGGCTGGCATCATCCTGCTGATCGAGCGCCCGATCTCCGAAGGCGACTGGATCGAGGTCGGCGGAAAGCACGGCTATGTCAAGGCGATCTCCGTGCGATCCACCCGGATCGAGACCTTCGATCGCACCGACGTCATTGTGCCGAACGCCGATTTTGTCAGCGGCACGGTCACGAATTACACGCGGGGCAACACCGTGGGCCGGGTCATCGTACCTGTGGGCGTGGCTTACGGCAGCGATTCACGGAAGGTCGAGAAAGTGCTGCGGGAGATCGCAGAAGCGCATCCGCTGGTGTTGATGAATCCGCCGCCGACCATCCTTTTCAGGGGCTTCGGGGCCAGCTCGCTGGACTTCGAGATCCGTGCGATCCTGCGTGACGTCAACTGGATGATGGATGTGCATTCGGAAATGAACCACGATATTGCCCGCCGCTTTGCCGAGGCCGGCATCGAGGTTCCGTTCCCGCAACAGGAGGTCTGGATCCGCAAGGAGCCCGCCCCGACAGGGCAGGCGGCGGCGTCGGCGTCCGGCGCGCAAGGCCGGGGTCCTGCGCGGAATCATCAGCCCGATGTCGACCCCGATGCCAACGGCGCAGACGGTGCCGGTGGTGATGGGGGCGGCAGATGACCGATCCACTGTTTCGCGACGCCCCCTACATGGCCGAAGCCGACGGATGCGTGGTCGCCCATACACCCGACGGGGGTGTCGTGCTCGACAGGACGGTGTTCTATCCGACCGGGGGCGGACAGCCGGGTGATAGCGGCCGGCTTGACTGGGCGCAGGGCAGCCTGACCGTCGCCACGAGCGTCAAGGCCGATACCGGCGACATCGCCCTTGTTCCGGTCGCGGCGCAGACATTGCCGCCCGTGGGAACGACCGTTCGGCAGGTGCTGGACTGGACGCGCCGTTACCGCGTGATGCGGATGCACACGGCGCTGCATCTTTTGTCCGTGGTCATTGCGCGGCCCGTGACGGGTGGCGCCATCGGCGAGGAGCGCAGCCGTCTCGATTTCGACATGCCCGAGGCGCCCGAGGATCGGGACGCGCTGAATTCGCATCTCGGTCGGTTGGTCGAACAGGATCTTGCCGTCAGTGAGACATGGATCACCGATGCCGAGCTCGACGCGAATCCGGGTCTCGTCAAGACCATGTCCGCGCAGCCGCCCCGCGGCTCGGGTCGTGTGCGCCTGATCCGGATCGGGCAGGACGAAAGTCAGGTCGATCTGCAACCGTGCGGGGGCACCCATGTGGCCCGGACCGGAGAGATCGGCGCGTTACGCATCGGCAAGATCGAGAAAAAGGGGCGCCAGAACCGGCGCGTCTATTTGCATTTCGACGACTAGACACGGCCGCATGATGGCGGGCTCCGGTGTCGGACAAGCCGTCGCAGGCATGTGACCTGTGCCGGGGCGCTGTGACACCCTCTAGCGCGCGTTGATCCGGGTGGCTTTCGGCGTAGCTATATCGAGATCCGAGTCGGTTTCCGGCAACCCTTCGCGCGACAGCAACACGGCCACCGCGCGCAAGCCCGGAACATGGCTGCATACGATCATCATGGCCACCATGATCGGCACCGCCAGAAACATGCCGGGGATGCCCCAGATGGCGGCCCAGAAGGCAAGGCTGATGATGATGCCGAACGACGATACGCGCAGCGCGCGGCCCATCAGCATCGGGTCGATGATATTGCCGTTGAGGAACTGGATCGCCCCCACAATCGCGAATAGCAGAAGTGTCAGCGGCCCGTCGGCCAGTTGCACGAACGCGACCAGTGCCACAAGAACGGTCGCAACAATCGACCCGATCGAGGGGATGTAGTTTAGCACGAATGTCAGGATCCCCAGTGCCGCCGCGAGATCAAGCTCGAACACGCGCGCGACCGCATAGACCATGAAGCCGGTGACCGCGCTGACCAGCGTCTTGACAAGCAGGTAGTAGTTCACCCGATGGATGATCGACCCGATGATACGGCTGACCTTTTGCGCCCGTGCCGCATCGTCGAAAAGACTTTCAAGCTTGGTGCCGAACCAGACGCGTTCCGCGAACAGAAAACCCACGAAAAGGATCACGAGCACGGTGCCTTGCATCAGGCTGCCCGCCTGTCCCGCGATGGTACGCAGGTAACTTGCAACATCGAGTGTCGCGACAGAGTTGTAGACGATCTCTTCGGCATCCGGGCCCAGCCATTTGAACATGGCCGAGATTGCCTGCGGTGCGCGGTCGGTATAGGCCAGCGTGGTCGAAAGCACGGTGTTGGCCTGTGACAGGATGACCGCCGACAAGCTCAGCAACGCGGCAGAGATCATCAAGAGCGCCACGATGCTGGCCAGCCAATTCGGAACGCGCACCGGTCCAAGCCGTATTCGCGCGATGGAACTGATCGCGTCCGAGGTCAGGCTGAACAGAATGATTGCGGTCGCCAGCGAGATCAGCAGAAACCGCGCCTGCACCAGGAGGAACAGGACCACCGCGAAGGCGATGATGATCTGTGTGGCCGTCCGGACACG
The DNA here is from genome assembly GCF_050896375.1 of Roseovarius tibetensis. Classification (NCBI taxonomy): domain Bacteria; kingdom Pseudomonadati; phylum Pseudomonadota; class Alphaproteobacteria; order Rhodobacterales; family Roseobacteraceae; genus Roseovarius; species Roseovarius tibetensis. Next base: position 8,839 of record NZ_JBPBBB010000011.1, on the reverse strand, counting down.
GTGGGATTCCGTCATGTAGGCAATCTCGGGCTTTGGCTTCTGGATCTGGGCTGTCACGGGGGCTCGCTGCGTCGGGGTGGTCATGGCCGGTCAACGTCTGTGACGATTATCTGCAAATCCGGCAGAAAACACAATCGCTCCTGACCGCTAGAGATCCACGGACCTGACTTTCCGCATGATGGGCCGAACTATCGGGCAGGGCATCGTCGGTCACGGCGTCTGCGACGGGTCCGGTCCGATCCGGTCGCGGCGCGGGCCTGCAAATGTCATCGAAAAGTCGCCTTTGTCCCCTTGCATCGAAGGTCAAGAAGTTCAACCTGATCATAGTGTGATACTTCTGGACTGTTTTCATGAATGAGGTTGCCATGACCACCACCGATCCGGAGACATCGCTGCGCAAGTTTCTCAAACCCTACACCTTGAAAAGCGATCTAAGGGGCAGCCTGTCCTTTGTCGGCACGCTTGCCGTCTATGCCGGTGCGCTCACGGTCGGGGGGCGTCTGGCCGCGGGTGAGGCGTGGCCATTGGCGCTGCCTTTGATCGTGCTGCTGGCCTTTGCCACCGTACGGCTATACGTGTTGCAACACGATTGCGGGCATCATTCGCTGTTCGCCACGCGCTGGATGAACATCGCTGCGGGATACGTGCTCTCGATATTCTCGCTGACGCCATTTCGCGTGATGCAGTACAATCACAATCTGCATCATGCCTATCTGGGCAATCTGGATCGCCGCGACACGACCGAGGTCTATACCATGACGCTGCGCGAGTGGCAGGTCGCGCCGTGGTATCGCCGGCTATGGTACCGGCTTTATCGCAACCCGGCGGTGATGCTGTCGCTTGGGGGGATCGTCACCTATTTCTTCGCCTATCGCTGGCCACGGAACACCACCACTGTCGGGGTTGCGGGCGTGATCGTCCACAATCTTGTGCTTGCCGGGTTCATCGCGCTGGTCTGGGTGACGCTCGGGCTGGCGGGCGTGGCGGTTCTGGCGCTGAGCGCGGTGGTGGCCGGGGTGATCGGCGTGTTTCTTGTCTATCTCCAGCACAATTTCGAGGACACCTACTGGGACCGCAAACCCGGTCTCGATTTTCGTAAGGCGACGCTGGAGGGCTCGAGCTCGCTGGATCTGGGCTGGTGGTGGGATCTGGGCACCGGCAACATCGCCTATCACGATCTGCACCACTACAATCCCGCGATCCCCTCCTACAACCTGCGGCGATGCCAGCACGACTTGCCCGACCACCTCAAGTCCCATGACGTGATCCGCTGGCCCGAGGCGCTTCGCAGCTTCCGGCTCAAGCTATGGGATGAAACGGCAGAACGGTTGGTGCCATTCCCGCGTGAGGACCGGGTTGGGGTGGCCCATCCGGAACGATCCGTGTAACCGGGCATGGGGTCGCCAGTCGCTGGTTCGGCGTCAAGGTCACCGCCTTGACGCATCACGCCGCCACAAGATCCCTCGTCTGGACTTGATTGCAGGGAATACCGAGCATGACACTTGATCTGTTCACCGCGCTTGCGACCTTTGCCCTTGTCACGGTCATCACGCCGGGGCCCAACAACCTGATGCTCATGGCCTCGGGGACGAATTTCGGCTTCATGCGCACGATCCCGCACATGCTCGGCGTCGGTCTGGGATTTCCCATGATGGTGGTCTGCGTGGGGTTGGGCGTGATGCAGGTGTTCGACATCTGGCCGCAGAGCTACACGGTGCTGAAGATCGTGTCGGTCGCGTACCTGGTGTACCTGGCATGGAAGATCGCCAATGCCGCGCCGCCCGCCTCTGCCGATGCCGAGGTCGCGGGCAAGCCGCTGACCTTCCTGCAATCGGCGGCCTTCCAATGGGTCAACCCCAAGGCGTGGAGCATGGCACTCTCGGCGATCACGCTGTATGCCACGGGGCGGGATCTGGTCGCGGTTCTCTGGGTGGCTGCCGTCTATGTCGGCGTGTCCGCGGTCAGCACGACAAGCTGGACCGTTCTGGGCCAGCAATTGCGCCGCCTTCTGAAGAATTACACGCGACTGCGCGTGTTCAACATGATAATGGCGGCGCTGTTGCTGGCGACGCTCATCCCGGTCCTGTGGCCCGCGTGACAGCGCAGCAAGCGATTGCAAATCCCGCCGAGGATCATCATACAGTCCAATGGCAACCGACGGAGACCGCGTAGCGATGACCCATTACCTCGACTTTGAAAAGCCGCTGGCGGAAATCGAAGGCAAGGCGGAAGAGTTGCGCGCGCTGGCCCGTACCAGCACGGAGATGGATGTCGAGGACGAGGCCGGCGCGCTTGATCGCAAGGCCGCGAACCTGCTGCGCGATCTGTACAAGGGCCTTACGCCGTGGCGCAAATGCCAGGTCGCGCGGCATCCGGACCGTCCGCATTGCCGCGACTATATCGAGGCGCTGTTCACCGAGTTCACGCCGCTGGCCGGGGATCGCACCTTCGGCGAGGACAACGCGGTCATGGGCGGGCTGGCCCGTCTGGAGGACCGCCCGGTGATGGTGATTGGCCACGAGAAGGGCAACGACACCAAAAGCAGGATCGCGCGCAATTTCGGCATGGCCCGGCCTGAAGGCTACCGCAAGGCGGTGCGCCTGATGGAGATGGCCAACCGGTTCGGCCTGCCGGTGATCACGCTGGTGGACACGCCGGGTGCGTATCCCGGCAAGGGGGCCGAGGAACGCGGACAGTCCGAGGCGATCGCCCGCTCTACGGAGACCTGCCTTGCCATCGGTGTCCCGTTGGTGTCGGTCATTGTCGGCGAGGGCGGGTCTGGCGGCGCGGTCGCCTTTGCCAGTGCAAATCGCGTCGCCATGCTGGAACATTCGGTATATTCCGTGATCTCGCCCGAAGGCTGCGCCTCGATCCTGTGGAAGGATTCAGAGAAGATGCGCGAGGCAGCCGAGGCGCTGCGCCTGACGGCGCAGGATCTGACAAAGCTGGGCGTCGCCGACCGGATCATCGACGAGCCCCTGGGCGGTGCGCATCGCGACCGCGACGCCACGATCAGGGCTGTCGGACAGACCCTCGGGGCGATGCTGAGCGAACTGGACAAGAAGAGCCGAAAGGCCCTGATCCGCGATCGCCGCGAGCGGTTTCTGCGTCTCGGGACAAAGGGTCTCGCGGCCTGATCGGTGTCAGTCGCGCTGCGCCTGCAATCGCGTGACCGACCACAGGACGGCGATCGGGCCGATGATCTCGAAGATCACGGTCGTCCCGATGGTCAGGCTGACGATCAGATCCCTGTGCTCGGGAAATTCCTGCGCCGCGATCAGGGCCATGCCCACGGCCACGCCGGCCTGTGGCAAAAGCGCCATGCCGACCCATGGGCGTTGTCTGGCAGGCACGGCCCCAAGCGCGCCGCCGAGCCATCCACCCGCCACGCGCGCAACGATCCTCAGCAGGACATACGTGCCGCCGATCAGGCCAAGATCGGCCAGAACGTCCAGTTTCAACGAGGCCCCCGCAAGCACGAAGAACAGGATAAGGAACGGCCACTGGACATGCTCTATTTCGTGAAACGCGCGGTCGTGGTGCTGTGCAAGGTTGGCGACGATGGTGCCGGCGGTCATACCGGCGATCAGGTATGACACTTCGGCCCAGACCGCAACACCGGCGATAAGAAAGACCAGCCCGAGCGCCTCTGTCAGTTGCGGCTCGCCCCGTGCGAGGCGCCCGGTCAGGTAGGCTGCGGGCAGCCCCACCGCCGCGCCAAGGGCAAGTGCGCCGCCGATTTCCCACAGCGCGTCGGCCAGATGCGCAAAGTCCAGCGGACCGCCAAGGCTGGCGGCAAGCACGGCCGCCATGGAAAACGCCAGAAGCCCCCAGGCGTCGTCGATCGCCACGATGCCGCGCAGCAGTTTCGGGAACGCCCCCCGCGCACCGGCCTGGCGCAGCGAATCCTGGGTCGCGGCAGGGTCGGTCGCGGTGGCGATGGCCCCAAGCAGCAGGGCCACAGGTGCCGGCACCCCGACAAGCCACAGGCCAAGCGCGACGAGCGCCACGGTAATCAGCACGATCAGGATCGAGACGGTCAGGATCGCCCGCCCGTGACGGCGCAGTGTCGCGACGGTCAGGGAATTGCCCAGAAGAAAGGCCACCATCGTCAGGGCGACGGCGGACAGGGTGTCGTAAAGGTTCTGCGCCTGCTGCGGCAGAAGGTCGAACCCCGATCCCCCGACGACGATCCCGCAGCCCAAAAGCAACGTGACCCGCGGCAGGGGCGTGTGCCGCCCTATCGCGTCAGCGGCCAGTCCGACAAGGAAAAGCGCCCCAAGCGTGATGAGGACCGATGCGTGCTCCATATCCCGTCACCCGATCAGCATGCGCAAACCCTGCGTCACATCCGATCGCACCGCAAGCCTCAGGCTCGGCTCGTCACCGGCCTTGAGGGCCGCGATGATCAACCGATGAAAGCGCGGCGGATCCTTGCGCCGCAATCGCCCGTAAAGCGCCCGCATCGTCGGGCCGAGTTGCAACCAGACGGTTTCGGCCATCGCAAGCATCGCCGGGGCCTGCGCGCGCAGGTAGAGCGTGCGGTGAAATTCCAGATTGCGCCGGATATAGGCGACGGCGTCCTGCCGGGCGATATCCTCGGCGATGCGGGCATTGATCGTCTGCAGCCGATCGATCAGCGCGATATGCGCGCGGGGCAGGGCGCGGCTGGCCAGCTCGACCTCCAGCAGGGATCGCAGCGCCGCAAGTTCCTCGATCCGGTCATTGGTGAGTTCCGGGGTCGAAACGCGGCCCGACTGTGACAGCGTCAGCGCCCCTTCGGCCGACAGCCGCCGCAATGCCTCGCGCGCGGGCGTCATCGAGACGTCGAATTCAGCGGCGATCCCGCGTAGCGTCATCGCCTGGCCCGGCGCGATCTCGCCATACATGATCCGCGAGCGGAGTCCGCGATAAATCCTGTCATGCGCGGCGGGTTCGGGATCGGGGCGGGTGGAAATCAGCATGCCGTCATGTGATCACAAATGGCGTCCTGGTCAATCACGGAAACGATAACGGTGCAGCGCGACCCCCTCGCGCCGCAGCCATTTGCGCGGGGCGTCATGCGCGGGAAAGAGCCGTGTCACCACGGCCCAGAACGCGGGCGAGTGGTTCATCTCGGACAGGTGCGCCACCTCGTGCGCCGCGACATAGTCCAGCACCTCGGGCGGGGCCATGATGAGCCGCCAGGAATAGCTGAGCGCGGCGTTCGACGAGCACGACCCCCAGCGAGAGCGCGTATCACGCAGCGTGATCCGACTGTAGCGTCGCCCAAGCTGCGCCGCGTACCGATCCGAGGCGGCGGACAGGCGGTCGCGCGCGCGCGCTTTCAGCCAGGCCTCAAGCCGTGTCGCGGTCCGACCGGCGGGGCCGGGCACACCGATCGTGTCCCGGCCAAGCGTCACGGCGCGCCCCGAAACCGGCGCTATCCGCATCAAGCGCCCTTCCACCGGTACCTCGAGGCCGGGTGCGATCCGGACATGCTCGGGTTGGCGGGCCAGTTGTGTGCGCAGCCACTCTTCCCTCGACTGCGCGAAATCAAGTGCGTCGGCCTCGGTTACGCCGCGGGGCACGCACAGCGTCACGCGGCCATCAATGCCTGAAACGCGAAGCGAGATGCGCCGGGCCCGCGGGCTGTGACGCAGCGTCAGGGCCACGGGGGGACTGCCCGAAAGAAAATGCTGGGTCATGGGGCCTCGGTATGGGTCGCACAGGTGCCGCGGCAAAGCCTTTGACAGCACCGGGCCTTTATGGCAGGGCACCCTGATTGCGTGCAAGAGTACAAAGACAACGAGGATCATCGATGCCCAAGGAAGAATGGGGTGTGAAGCGCGTCTGCCCGACCACCGGCAAGCGCTTCTACGACCTGAACAAGACCCCGATCGTCAGCCCGTATACTGGCGAGGTTGTGGAACTTGCCACCGGCAAGGCCCGCTCCATCCGGCCCGACACCGAGGACGCGGAAAGCAAGAAGCTCAAGTCTGGCAAGAGTGCCGACAACAGCGAGTCCAGTGGTGATGACGACAACGAGGATGTCGTGCTGGAAGACGACCTGCTCGAAGACGACGACACCGATAACGTGTCTCTCGACGAGATCGCGGATGTCGAATCCGACGAGAACGACATGTGACAGCCCCGTGCGCGGGATTTTCCTCTTGATCCCGCTCACGGGTTTGCCTACACGGCCAGCGACGACCAAATAATGATCGTCATTCGGGGCCTTAGCTCAGCTGGGAGAGCGCTTGCATGGCATGCAAGAGGTCAGGGGTTCGATCCCCCTAGGCTCCACCATGCCGCACTTTTGGGTTGAAATGTCCGCTAACACCTTGAATGGAAAGGTGGTTTTAGCGGTTCGATAACCATTATCGCGGCTGTATCGCAGAGGCTCTGCAAAAGCCAGTTTCAGCACTGTGCGCTTGAACGCAAAGCCGCCGTTTTCATAGAGTTTCCAAGGATTTCCGAGGAACGTCAGGGCGTGTTCGATAAATTCCTCCAGGCGTCCCTTTGGCGGCACCTTCATGGCCGCTTGTTCGCCCAGCTTGATCTTCTCACGCTCTAGCTTGTCGATCCGCTTCTCATACGCCTGAATCACCGAAGGACTCGTGGCATCCACGATCCGGTCGAGTAGCGCCTCGATCTGGCCTTCGATGTCCTTGATCTGCGCTGCGAGCGTGCTTTGCTCCTGTCGCGCTTGCGTCAGCTTCATGTTCCATGCGTCGATGAACATCGCCCGCACCAGCTCATAGAGCTGTTTGGCGGGCTGCAGCGACCGCAGGAGCGCTTCCGCGCCGCCTTCGATATCGGCGCGCGGGATCGACTTGCGCTTCGAGGCGCAGGACGGCGTATCGCACAGGTAATAGGGATAGTGCTTATTCCGGCCCTTCGACCAGCAGGAGGTCATCGGCTCGCCACAGTCGTCGCAGAGCACGAAGCCCCGTAGCGGGAAGTCCTCGTTGATATCCTTCCGCGTCGGTGCCTGTGCGGTGCCTTTGAGAAGCGCCTGAATGAGTTCGTGCGTGGCAAAGCTGATCAAGGGCTCATGATGCCCTTTACGCAGCCCCACGCCCCATTTCGCGGCTTCGATGTATCCGGCATAGGTCGCGCGTTCGAGGATTTCCCTGGTCTTGGTGATCCGCACGCTGCCGTCCTTAGACGATTTCGGGAAGTCCGGTTTTGATTCGAAGAAGCGCGTCACCTCGCTCAGCGTGCCGAACCTTCCGGCGGCGTAGCCTTCCAGCGCTTCGGTGACGATAGACGCCACGGGCTCATCGCGCACGAGAAGCTTGCCGTGGACGCGATCCTTCTCGTAGCGGTAGCCGACCGGCGGAGAAAAGACATAGTAACCTTTCTCGACGCGGGCTTTCATCTTCTGGATCACCTGCCGCCGGTTCTGCTCGCGTTCAAGCTCGCCTTGCGCGGCGAAGATCGTCTCGACGAATTTGCCTTCCGGCGTGTCGTCCAGCTTGAAGTTCAGACATTCGATCTTTGCTCCACGCGTGAGAAATTCGCGGCGCAGCTTGATGTGAAATTCCGTATCGCGCGCGAAGCGCTTGAGATCATCGAAGATGACCATGTATCTCTTGTCCGGCTGCGCATCGAGGAAGCTCAGCAGCGCCACCATGCCAGGCCGCTTGATGAAATCGCCGCCGCCCGAGGCGTCGTCGGGGAACACGGCTTCGACATCGTAGCCTTGCGCTGCCGCATACTGGCGGCAGCGGTGTTCCTGACTATCGAGCCCGCCGCCTTCGGTCTTCTGCCGCGTGCTCGACACGCGGCAGTAAATGACTGCCTGCGTGATCTCGTTATCGTTGTTTTTCTTTGTCATTTGACCTCCGGCTTGCCTGGCGGAGCAGGCTTCTCAAAGGGTTTAGCTGTTTCCTGATCCTTAGATGTTACCTCATCTAAGGCCCGAACGGGAGGCGGACCGTCCGCCTCGTTATCTTTTCCACAGGCTTCTTGCAGCGGATGGACGCCATAGCCCAATTCAACGAACGTGACGACAACGCTCCAAACGGCAAGCAGAAACTCTTCCTTCTGCTCCGGCGTCAGTTCAGACTCGTCAAGATATTCCTGATACTTGGCGACATCGATGCTGAGCGTCGGACGTGCCGAAGCCGAAAAGGCTTCCAGCATCTCTGAGGTTTTATTGGCATCGGTATAGTGTTTCATCGGTCTCTCCGATCTCTGGTTTTCCACACCAACACCTCTTTTTATTTTACCGTATTTTTTGGCATTCTCGCAAAAAGAGGCGGGTTATTTCTTTGCTGCAAAGCCGCATTGAGCGCGGCTTGGCCCGTTTCGATCTTTTTCAATCCGCGACGATCCGTTTCGCTCTGCCCTGATCTGGCGCGGCTTTTGCCTAGCGTTCCGGTCCGTCGTCACGGTCACGTCCGCTGCGTTCGAAAGTCCTGGTCTTCCTCCGCTGATGCGCCCGCTCATTGAACCGATCCAGCACGACCTCCTTCACGCGTTCGAGTTCCTTTCGTTTGGCCGCGTAGTTCTCGATGATGGTTTTGCGGCGTTCTGCGAATTCCGCGCGCAGCTTTCGGTATTCGCGTTGCGTGAGGCGCGGCGTGATTCGGCCAAGGTGGAATTCGTTCTGAAGCTTCGGCTGAAAGCGGCGCTTCTCGGCTTCCCAGGCCAAATCATGGTTCAGCAAAGCGGCCTCCTGTTTCTCTGACAGCCTCTCGGCATAGGTGCGCAGTCCTTCGAGCGCCGCTCTTTGGGCGTCGGACACGCGGCTGAATTCGTTCGACGGTTTCTTCCCCGCATTCCCCAAGTAGTCCGCTGATTTCGCTGTCCTGAGCTTGGTATTTCGTATATAAATCATGGTGTTGATAGC
>NZ_JBPBBB010000010.1:0-117724 GCF_050896375.1 Roseovarius tibetensis | reverse complement strand
GCATTGGTGGACGGGTCGATCTATTCGGAAAGCGTCTGTCACCACGCCGCCTGGATTGCACAGCGCACGCAAGCGCCGGTCGAACTGATCCACGTGTTGGGCCGCCGCGACGCGCCGGACAAGACGGATCTGTCCGGCGCGATCCGGCTCGGGGCGCGCACGAGGTTGATGGAGGAGCTTGCCGAGCTCGACGCACAGCGGGCAAAGCTCGTGAGTCACCGCGGCCGCGCGATTCTCGAGGACGCGCGCGCCATCGTCGACCGGGACGGCGTGACCGAGATCACCACCCGCCTGCGCCATGGCGACATCGTCGAGGCCATCGGCGAGATCGAGCACGAGGCCCGCGTCATTGTCATCGGCAAGCGCGGCGAAGCGGCCGATTTCGCCAAGGGGCATCTGGGTTCCAATCTCGAACGCATCGTGCGCGCGTCGCACCGGCCCGTCTTCGTCGCCGCGCGCGCCTTCAAGCCCATTGAAAGCGTGCTGGTCGCCTATGACGGCGGATCTTCCGCGATGAAGGCGGTGGATCACATTGCGCGCAGCCCGCTTTTCGCAGGGCTGGCCGTCACCGTCGTGACCGTCGGCAGCGAGACGCCGGAGAGCAAGAAGGGCCTCGCTGATGCCAAGGCGCTTCTGCAGGCGGCGGGTATCGAGGCCGAAACCCGGGTCCTGCCCGGCCAGCCGGAAACGGAACTGGGCAAACTGGTGGATGAAGAGGGGTTCGGCATGGTCGTCATGGGGGCCTACGGTCACACACGCATCCGCAGCCTCGTCATCGGATCCACAACGACCGAGATGGTGCGGTCCTGCAAGGTGCCCGTCGTCCTGATGCGGTGACGGACGGGGGCGAACGCCGGCCCCGAATGGCAAGGGTCGCGTCCCGCTTTGACCCTGGGGACGGATCCAGTCCGCGCATCCGCATGGCAAGGCCCCGGCTGCCCGAGCGCCCCGACAGGTCCGGTCCCATGGCCCTCGCGGCGAAAAAAGGGCGGCTCGTCCCCGCACGGGCTCTGGGCAGACATGTCGGCAATCTTGCCATAGCCGGACACGCGATGACGGGATGCCTGCGTTAGCTTTTGTCGAACGGCCCCAACCGGGCTATCTACGCGAAATGAAAATGACATCGAATCTCATGGCAACCCTGCGGCAAAGCCGTTTCGGCCCAACCTTGGCCGATACCGGGCAGTTCGTCGTGTTCGCGGTTCGCAGGTTCTTTACCGAACGGCTGACGGCCGCGGCCGCGTCGCTGACATATTCGACCCTGCTGGCGATCGTCCCGCTCATGGTCATCGCCTTTGCGATCCTGTCGAGCTTTCCAGCGTTCGATACGGTCAAGGGGCAGATGCAGGAACTGTTCCTGTCGGCCGTCGTGCCCGAGGCGGGAGCCGCGATCGAGGATTACCTGGAAAACTTCACGAGAAACGCCAGCAACCTGACCGCCGTCGGGATCGTCGCGCTTGCGGCCACGGCCGTGCTGCTGCTGTCGACCATCGAAGGCACGCTCAACCAGATCTGGCATGTCGAACGCCCCCGCCCGATTTTCGTGCGCTTTCTCATTTTCTGGGCAATCCTCACCCTCGGGCCGCTGCTTATCGGTGGCAGCATCACGCTGACCACCGATCTCACGCGGCTGCCGGCCAGTACCGAATATCTTGGGCTGGGCGAGACATCCTATGGCCGCGATTTGCATGAGACGTGGCTGGTCGGCACGCTGTTCAGCACGCTGGTCAGCACGGGGATCAGCATTGTCGGCTTTACCGCGCTCTTCGTTCTCGTGCCCGCGCGCCGGGTCCGCATCTGGCACGCCGCGACGGGGGCGACGTTCGCGGCGATCGCGTTCGAACTCTTGTCATGGGGGTTCAATTCCTTTCTCACTTCGGGATCGAGCTACGAGACGATCTACGGGGCGTTGGCCGCGGTGCCCGTGTTCCTGATCTGGATCTACACGTCGTGGATGGTCATCATCCTTGGGGCGGTCGTTGCGGCCTCCATCCCGGACTGGTTGCTGACGCGCACGGCTGTCGCAACCGCGGATTTGCGCCCGTCCGACAGGCTTGCCATAGCGGTCACACTGCTGGCGAAACTGCACTGTCAGGCACAAAGCGGGGGCATGCTGGACGAACAGGAACTGATCGAAGCGGTGCCGCTCGAGGCGCGGGACGAGATCTTCGATGCATTGCACCGGACAGGCTATCTGGCCCAGACCGAGGAAAGCCGCGTCGCGCTTGTGCGGGACATGCATACCACCACCGTCTTCGATCTGGCCGCCGACCTGAAACTGCCGCTTGGCGTCATGCCGGACAGACAAAGCGGTCTTCCCGTCGAGATCGTCGAGCGGCTGGACTCCGAGACCGCGACGGTCCGGCGGATGCTCGCCCAGCTTCACGACGCGGAAACGGATATCCTCGGCTTGCCGCTCGCAAGCATCCTGTCGCCGACAGATGACGAGATGATCCGCTCCGGGGTGCAGCAGGCGTCCCGCCGCGCGATGCCGTGACGGATGTCCTGCACCGGCCTTGGGTCGGCAGGGCAACCGATGCTGTCACCGATCCGGCGGGGCGGGTTTGTCCGGGTCAGCCCGCCTGTTGCGCGCGCAAATCGGCCAGTGGGATATGACATCGGATCATGTGCCCGTCGCCCGCATCCCGCAGGGGGGGTATCTCGGTGTCGCAGACCGGGCCGCACTTGACCGGGCAGCGGTTCTGGAACGGACAGCCACGGGCCGGCGGGGCCAGTTCGGACACGTCTTCGGCCATCAGCCTTGGGGCCTGATCTGGGTCCGGCGTCAGCACGGCGCCCAGAAGGACCGCGGTATAGGGATGCGACGGCGCGCCATAGACGGTCGCCACCGGGCCGATTTCGCAAATCCGGCCTTGATAGAGCACGGCCACCCGATCCGAAAGCGCCCGCACGATCGTGAGATCATGGCTGACGAAGAGAAACGCGGTCCCATGCTTTGCCTTCAGGTCATTGAGCAGGCCAAGCACCGCAGCCTGCACCGACACGTCGAGCGCCGATGTGATCTCGTCGCACAGCACGATATCCGGGTTGGCGGCAAAGGCGCGCGCCACCGCCACGCGCTGTTTTTCGCCACCCGACAGCTGACCGGGGCGGCGATCAAGGTACTGCGCGCCAAGGCGGACCATCTCCAGCAATTCGACCGCGCGCGCGCGCAGCGCGTCGTCGCGCAGCCCGAAGTACAGACGTAGCGGTTGCGCGAGGATCTCGGCCACCGAATGGCGCGGATTGAGGCTGTCATCGGGGTTCTGAAAGATCATCTGGATGCGGCGCAACTGGTCGGGTCGGCGCCGCTCGACGCTGTGCGGCAGGCGCGTGCCCTTGCCAAGCGTGATCTCGCCGCGCGCCGGGGGCAGCAGCCCGGCGATGGATTTGAGGATCGTCGATTTGCCGCTGCCGGATTCGCCGACCAGCCCAAGGGTTTCGCCCTGTGCCAGATGCACTTCTATATCCGCGACGGTGGCCGCCGGGCGGGGCGTTCGACGCAAACGGTCGATCAGCCCCGGCCGGTCATAGCGGATCGAAAGGGCGGACAATCTCAATGCGGGCGGGCTGTCCGGTGCGCGGCTGTGCGGGCCGGTCGTGGCGATATCCCCTGCGATCCCGGCGACCTGATCGGGGTAGAGACATCGCGTGATCTGGCCCGCTGGCCCGGCGACCGGCGGCGGACGCGCGGCGCGGCAGTCATCGGTGGCCAGTGGACAGCGCGGTGCGAAGGCGCATCCCTGCCGTGCTTCGCCCGGTCCCGGCGGACGACCGTCGAGGGCGCGGGGCAGGGTACGCTCGCCCAGCCGCGGGATCGCGGCGAGAAGTCCGCGCGCATAGGGATGCGCCGGGGTGCCCAGCACCGCGCGCACCGGCCCTTCCAGCACCGTCTCGCCGGCATATAGCACCTGAACCCGGTCGCAGACCCGCGCGATCACGCCCAGATCGTGGCTGACATAGACCATCGCCATGTTGCGTGTGCGCGCCAGATCGCGGAGCAGATCGAGGATATGCGCCTGCGTGGTGACATCGAGGCCGGTGGTCGGCTCGTCCAGCAACAGCGCGTCGGGCTCGCCGGCCAGCGCCATGGCGATGGCCACGCGCTGTTGCTGGCCGCCCGACAGCTCATGTGGAAAGCGCTTCAGGATCGTGTCCGGATCCGGCAGGCGCACCTGCGCCATAAGGTCACGCGCCCGGTCCGCATGCTCGGCCTCGGGCAGGTCGCAATGCAGGTGCAGCGCCTCGCGGATCTGCGTCCCGATGCGCATGGTCGGGGTCAGCGCCTGCCCGGAATTCTGCGGGATGAGGCCCAGCTTCCCGCCGCGTATCCGCACCAGATCCTTTGCCGGGCGCGCGAACATGTCGGCCCCGTCATAGATCACCTCGCCCGACATCTTCTGCAGCCCGTGCTTGAGATAGCCCATGGCGGCCAGCGCCAGCGTGCTCTTGCCCGATCCGCTTTCGCCGACGATACCGATGCTTTCACCGGCGCGGACCTGCAGATCCACCTCGTGCAGCACCGGCAACAGCGCGCCCGCGCGCCCCTGAAATCCGACGCAAAGCCTGCGGATGTCGATTAGCGGGTGGGACACGGTCATCTCAGATCACCGCCTTGCGGCTGGTATCGAGGCCAAGCGTCTTGGCCAGTGCATCGGCCGTCAGGTTGATCCCGACGATCAGCGTCGAAAGCGCGATCACGGGCCCGAGCACCCCCCACGGCGCAAGCGACATGTAGACCCGCGCATCCGAGATCATCAGCCCCCAGTCGGGTGTCGGCGGCGATACGCCGAATCCAAGGAATGACAGCGCCGAAACCCCCAGCAGCATCCACGACCACCGCATCGCACCCTCGACAAGCAGCGTGTCGGTGACGTTGGGCAAAAGCTCGCGGCGCACGATCTCCAGCGGACCATGCCCGCGCGCCCGCGCCGCCGAGATGAAATCGCGCGCCACCACCTCGTGCGCCGCGGCGCGCGCGACGCGGATCACCGGGATGCCGAAGAACACCGCGAGCGTCGGCATCAGCACCGCGCCGCCGGTGCCGAACACGGTGATCAGCACCAGTAGCGGCAGGATACCCGGCAGCGCCAGGAACGCATCGACCAGACGCATCGCCACCTCGTCGCGCCACCCGCCCCGCAAGCCGAGATAGACCCCCAGCCCCCCACCCCATAACAGGGCAATGGGCATCGCGGTGCCGGTGATCAGCAGCGCCTCGCGCCCGCCCAGTAGAACACGGGTCAGCACGTCGCGGCCCAGGTGATCGGTCCCCAGCCAATGCGCGGCGGACGGCCCGGCAAGGGTTCGGGTCGAATCCATCGAGGCGTAGTCATAGGGCACGATCCACGGGCTGATCAGGGCAAGCGCCAGGTGCAGCGTCACCAGCGTCAGCCCGATCGCGCCCGAGGGCCTTGCGATCATCTCGCGTAGCGTTGTCAGGCGGCGCGGGCTACGGCGTGGGGCGCGGTCGGCCATCATGTGCGTCGTGCCACGTGACCGCGCAGGCGCGGGTTGAGCATCAGGCCCAGAATATCGGCGGTGAGGTTGACCCCCACATAGGTCGCCGCGACAATCATGGTGATCGCCTGCACCACCGGCAGGTCGCGGTCGGAAATGGCATCGACCAGCAGGCGGCCGATGCCGGGATAGTTGAACACGACCTCGACCACCACGACGCCGCCCAGAAGCCACGCGATGGTCAGCGCGATCACGTTGATCGCCGGCAAAAGCGCATTGGGCAGGGCATGCCGCCAGACGACGCGCCAGTACGGCACGCCCTTGAGCGTGGCCATCTGCACGTAATCGCCCGCCATGACCTCGATCACCGAGGCGCGCACCATCCGCATGATATGCGCGATCATCAGCAGCGTGAGAACCGCGCAGGGCAGGATGAACTCGGGAAAGAAATCGAGCGGCGGGGCATCGGCCGGGGTCAGCACGATCGCCGGCACCCAGCCCAGCCAGATCGCGAAAACGAGGATCAGCACGGTCGCGGCGACGAATTCGGGGATTGTCATGGCAAGGATCGCCCCGACGGACAGCACAATGTCCGGCCAACGGTCGCGCGACAGGCCGGCGATCACACCGGCAAGGATCGACAGCGGTATCCCCACACCGAGCGCGCCCGCGGCCAGCAGCAGCGAGTTGCGCATGCGGTAGCCCACTAGGTCCGATATCCGCTCTTGCCCGCCGGCCGAGAGCCCGAGATCGCCGCGCAGGATGCCGCCCGCCCACTCGACATAGCGGGTCAGCGCCGGCGTGTTGAGGCCCATCACCTCGCGGCAGGCGGCAAGGGCCTCGCCGAACGCATCACGCTGCAGTATGGCGGTGCAGGCATTGCCGGGCAGCGCCTCGACCCCGAGGAAGATGATCACGGAGACCAGCCAGATCGTGACCAGCCCGAGCGCGAGCCGTCTGATGATCAAGGATGCCACGTCTCGCGTCTCCCCGCGCCCTGTGCGATCACGTCGGCTGCAACCTAGACCGGCGCGCGCGGCCGCGTCGAGGGTTTCTTCGACGCGCTGCGCGCGCCCCGATGTCTGCGGGTCTCGACCGTCCAACGCGCCGGTACCATGGACCGGCTCAGGGCAAAAGGTTGATCGTTCGGGCGCGCCAGCCCGTGTCATGCCGGTGAAGTTCCGTGACCGAGAAATTCTCGATCCTGTGGCCGAAGGCCTCATAGGCCGTGATCCCGAGGGCGGCCTGCACCTGCGTCAGGATCGCCCCCATATGCGCGACCGCGATGATGTCACGATCCGGATGGGCGTCCTGCAGCCGGACCACCGCGCGAGTGACACGGTCGGACACCTGGTTCCAGCTTTCCCCATCGGGGGCGCGGATGTCGCCCGGCCTGTCCCAAAAGGCCCGCAGACGGCTCTGATCGGGTATCGTGTCGAACTGCTGAAGCTCCCACGCGCCGAAATGGATTTCGCGCAGATCGCGATCATCGGGCAGACGGGTACGCCGCCCGGCGATGGCATCTGCGGTCGTGCGGGCCCGTGTCAGGTCCGACGATATCACCAGCGCATCACCCGGCAGATGCGCCGAGAGCCGTGCGATGCGGCCCGTGTCGCTGAGATCGGCGGGCAGATCGGACCAGCCGACCATGGATTTCGCATGTGTCGGGCCGTGCCGCACCCAGAAGACCCGGCTCATGGCAATTGGCCCTTCAGGATCTGCGGCAGGCCCGCGATCACGTTGACCACCACCTCTGCGCGCCCCGCAAGGGTCTGGTTCAGACGTCCCTGCGCCGTCTGGAACCGGCGCGCGAGGGCGTTTTCAGGCACGACCGACAACCCGACCTCGCCCGATACGACGACCACGGGCGCGGCGCAAAGCGCCAGTGCGTCCAGCAGATCCGCCTCGGCCCGTGACAGGTCGTTTTCGGCAAGCAGGTGATGGGTGAGCCACATTGTCGCACAGTCGATCAGCACCACGTCATCCGCCCCGGCCGCTGCAAGCGCCGGCCGCAGATCCCTCGGGGCCTCGACCGTCTTCCAGTCGGGGCCGCGCCTGGCGCGATGAGACTCGATTTTTTCATGCATTTCCGTGTCATATGCTTCGGCGGTCGCAATGTAGGTGCGCGCCTTGCCGGACGCGGTGACGAGACTTTCGGCATAGACCGATTTGCCGGACGCGGCGCCTCCAAGGACAAGTGTCAGACAGGGCAACATGCGCCTTTCGTCCCTTCCCGTTGTGATCTGAGTTGGCAGATACTGCGTACCACCCGGTACAAACATTCAAAAGAGTGTCTCGCCAACAGATGTATGACAGGGGAACAAGATGCCACTCGATGCACCGCAGACAAGTACGATGTCCCGCACCGCGATGAAGGCGGAGATGCTGGACGCTGAAACAGAGCTTGCCCTCGCTTACGCGTGGCGGGATCACCGCGACGAAGCCGCGCTTCACCGGCTCATCAACGCGTATATGCGGCTTGCCATTTCCATGGCGTCAAAGTTCCGCCGCTACGGCGCGCCGATGAACGACCTCATTCAGGAGGCCGGTCTTGGCCTGATGAAGGCCGCCGACAAGTTCGATCCCGACCGGGGGGTGCGCTTTTCGACCTATGCCGTGTGGTGGATCAAGGCCAGCATCCAGGATTACGTGATGCGCAATTGGTCGATGGTGCGCACCGGCTCGACCTCCTCGCAAAAGTCGCTGTTCTTCAACATGCGCCGCGTGCAGGCCCGGATCGAGCGCGAGGCGATGGCCCGCGGCGAGGAACTGGATGGCTACCAACTGCGCGAGATGATCGCCCACGAGGTCGGCGTGCCACTGCGCGATGTCGAGATGATGGAAGGGCGCCTGTCGGGTTCTGACTTTTCGCTCAACGCCACGCAATCGTCCGAGGACGAGGGGCGCGAGTGGATTGACACGATCGAGGATGTCGGGTCGCGCGGCGACGAAGAGGTCGAGAAGGATCACGATCTGCAGGCGCTGCGCGACTGGCTGACCGATGCGATGTCCAACCTCAACGACCGTGAGCGGTTCATTGTCCGCGAGCGCAAGCTTCGCGACGGGGCCCGCACTCTGGAAAGCCTTGGTGAAGAGCTGAACCTCAGCAAGGAACGCGTGCGCCAGCTCGAAGCGGCGGCGTTCCAGAAGATGCGCAAACATCTTGAAAAGCATGGGGGCGAGGTGGAAAGCCTTCTGGCATGAACCTTCGGCCCGTTCTGACAGCCCTTGCGATCTGCGCCGCCCTTCCGGGGGCGGCGCAAGACGTTGCGATCCTGGGCGAGATCCACGACAATCCCGCGCATCACGCCGAACAGGCCGAACAGGTCGAACGGCTGCAGCCCGCCGCCCTTGTCTTCGAGATGCTGACCCCGGATCAGGCCGCGCGCGTGACACCCGAGTTGCGCGGCGATTCCGACGCGCTGGAGGCCGCGCTCGACTGGGCATCGGGCGGCTGGCCCGAATTCTCGATGTATTACCCGATCTTCACCGCCGCGCCAAAGGCCGCGATCTATGGCGCAATGGTGCCGCGCGATGCGGCGCGGGCTGTCTTCGAGGGCGGGCCGGCGGACGTGTTCGGCGAGGGTGCCGCGCGCTACGGGTTGGACGAAGATCTGCCGCCCGAGCAGCAGGCGACCCGCGAGGCGTTGCAGATGCAGGCCCACTGCGACGCGCTGCCCGAAGACATGCTGCCCGGCATGGTGGATGTCCAGCGCCTGCGCGATGCGGTTTTGGCGCGAACGGTGGTCGAGGCCATTGATGATACCGGCGGCCCCGTCGCGGTGATCACCGGCAATGGCCATGCGCGCCGCGATTGGGGCGTTCCGGCGGTGCTGGCCCGCGTCGCCCCGGATCTCGACCTCTGGGTCTTGGGCCAGACCGAAGAGGATCGCCCGCTGGAGGGCGGGTTCGACGTGGTCAGATCCGCGCCCGCCCCGGACCGCCCCGACCCCTGCGACGCGTTCCGGTGACAGCCCGCGCCCTTGTGCCGGCGCGGCACCCGGCCTAATGTCGCCGGGCAACCGGAGGGACCGTCCATGCTCGCCTCGAAACGCATTCTTCTGATCATCGGCGGTGGCATCGCGGCGTTCAAGACGCTCGACCTGATCCGCAGATTGCGCGAGCGCGGCGCCGATGTGACGCCTGTTCTGACGCGGGCGGGGGCGGAATTCGTCACGCCCCTGTCGGTCTCGGCGCTGGCCGGACGCAAGGTATTCTCCGATCTCTTCGATCTGACCGACGAGGCCGAGATGGGCCATATCGAGCTCAGCCGGTCCGCCGACCTGATCGTGGTGGCCCCTGCCACCGCCGACCTGATGGCGAAGATGGCGGCGGGGCAGGCCGATGACCTCGCCTCTACGCTGCTCTTGGCAACCGACACGCCCGTTCTGATCGCCCCGGCGATGAATGTCCGGATGTGGCAGCACGCGGCCACGCAGCGCAATATCGCGACGCTGACGGCAGATGGCATCGGCCTTGTCGGCCCGAACGAGGGCGACATGGCCTGCGGCGAATACGGCCCCGGCCGCATGGCCGAGGTGCCGGAGATGATCGCGGCCATCGAGAGCGCGCTGTCGGCGGGGCCGTTGCAGGGGCGGCGGGTGCTGGTGACCTCTGGGCCGACGCATGAGCCCATCGACCCGGTGCGCTACATCGCCAACCGCTCGTCCGGTGCGCAGGGCACGGCCATCGCCCGCGCCCTCGCCGCTCTTGGGGCCGAGGTCGTCTTCGTCACCGGCCCCGCAACGGTGCCGCCCCCCGAGGGGGTCGAGGTGATCCGCGTCGAGACCGCGCGCGAGATGCTGGCGGCGGTCGAGGCCGCGCTGCCGGTCGACGTGGTGATCTGTGCCGCGGCGGTGGCCGACTGGCATGTTGCGGGTCAGAGCGACCGCAAGATGAAAAAGACGGCAGGCGGGATGCCCGCGCTGGAGTTTGCCGAGAACCCCGATATCCTTGCGACCGTGTCGCAGCGCGGCACGGACCGGCCCGGGCTGGTCGTCGGATTTGCTGCCGAAACCCATGACGTCGAGGAACACGCCACCGCGAAACGCGCGCGCAAGGGCTGCGACTGGATTCTGGCCAACGATGTAAGCCATGCGACCGGCATCATGGGCGGTACCGAGAACGCGGTGACGCTGATCACCGAAGACGGGGCCGAGACCTGGCCGCGCATGGGCAAGAGCGACGTCGCCAGACAGCTGGCCGACCGGATCACACGGGTGCTGGCCTGAGGATTTTCGAGTATTTCTGGAAAGATGAAGGTGGCGCATGGTGACGGTCGCGGTGCAATGGGATGACGGGGCGGATCGCGCCCTGGGGCTGCCCGAATATGCAACGGCGGGGGCGGCCGGGGCCGATCTGCGCGCGAACCTCCCCGACCGCCGCGCGGTGGTGCTGGCGCCCGGCGCGCGCGTGCTGGTGCCCACCGGGCTGCGGATCGCCGTGCCCGAGGGCTACGAGGTGCAGTTGCGTCCGCGCTCGGGGCTGGCGCTGCGTCACGGGATCACCTTGCCCAACAGTCCTGCCACCATCGACAGCGACTATCGCGGTCCCCTTGGCGTGATCGTGATGAATGCCGGGGCGGAGCCGTTCGAGATCGTGCATGGCGCGCGTATCGCGCAGATGGTGGTCGCGCCGGTCGTGCGGGCGCAGTTTGAAACCGCGGCTGATCTTGACGAGACGGCGCGCGGGACGGGCGGCTTCGGCTCGACAGGGGGTCTCTGATGTTGCTGGTTCTGGTCATGGCGGCGGCGATCTGGGGTATGGGGGCGGCCATGGGCACCCCGCGGCGCCTGAGATGGGCGATGATCGCGGGGCTCTGGGTGGCGGTGACGCTGGCGCATCTGGTGCTGCCCTTTGGGCATCCGATCCGTGCCGCCACGGGCGAGCGCGCGGCGTTGTGGCTGATGATCGGCGGGGCGGCGGGGATCGTTCTGGTCTACCGCGCGGGGCTGGGCGCGTTGCGGACACGCGCCGGAACCCGTGCGGCTGAAGCTGCACGCAAGGCCGAAGACCACGCCGGCACACCGCTATTCGGAGCCGCCGAGCTGGACCGTTACGCAAGGCATATCGTGCTGCGCGAGATCGGAGGGCCGGGGCAGAAGGCGTTGAAAGAGGCGCGGGTGCTGGTCATCGGGGCGGGTGGGCTAGGCTCGCCCGCGATTCTCTA
The DNA here is from genome assembly GCF_050896375.1 of Roseovarius tibetensis. Lineage (NCBI taxonomy): Bacteria > Pseudomonadati > Pseudomonadota > Alphaproteobacteria > Rhodobacterales > Roseobacteraceae > Roseovarius > Roseovarius tibetensis. The sequence continues at coordinate 106,095 of NZ_JBPBBB010000010.1, read as the reverse complement.
TCTGGGGGCCGCCGGGGTGGGCACGATCGGGGTGATCGACGATGACACGGTCGAGAATTCCAACCTGCAACGGCAGGTCATTCATGACGATGCGGGGATCGGCCTGTCCAAGGCGCAATCTGCCGCGCAGCGGGTTCAGGCGCAGAACCCGCATGTCGTGATGCGGCCCTACCGCAGGCGTCTGACGCCCGAGATCGCGTCCGATCTTTTCAATGACTACGACCTGATCCTCGACGGCACCGACAATTTCGACACGCGGTACCTGTCCAATGCCACCGCCGCCGCCCAGAACAAGCCGCTGGTGTCCGGCGCGTTATCGCAATGGGAGGGACAACTGAGCGTCTTCGATCCCGCCCGCGGCACGCCGTGCTACGAGTGCCTGTTTCCCGAGGCGCCGGCTCCGGGGCTGGCCCCGTCCTGCGCCGAGGCCGGGGTGTTGGGGCCGTTGCCCGGCGTGGTGGGCGCGATGATGGCTGTCGAGGCGGTCAAGCTGATCACCGGGGCAGGGCAGGCATTACGCGGTGAGATGCTGATCTATGATGCGCTGTATGGCGAGAGCCGCAAGATCGGCGTGCAGCGCCGGGCCGATTGCCCGATCTGCGGCGACAAAGGAGACAGAGATGACCAACCCCTTGCTGGCTGACTGGCACACGCCCTTCGCTCTGGCCCCGTTCGACAGCATTACAGACGACGATTTCGCGCCCGCCTTCGAGACGGCATTGGACGCGGCGCGGGCCGAGGTTGCGGCGATCGCCGAAAATCCCGAGCCCGCGACCTTCGCCAACACCATCGAGGCGCTGGAATCCTCCGGCGCGGCGCTAGACAAGGTGTTGTCGGTGTTCTTCACGCTGGCGGGTGCCGACAGCACCCCGAAGCGGCAGGAATTGCAGCGCGATTTCGGGCCGAAGCTGGCCGCGTATTCCTCGGAGCTTTACGGCAACAAGGCGCTGTTCGCACGGGTCGCGGCGCTGTGGCACGCGCGTGCCGATCTGGGGCTGAGCGCGGAAGAGGACCGGCTGTTGATGCTGACGCATCGCGCGTTCCGCCGTGCCGGTGCCGCGCTGACCGGCGACGAGGAGGCGCGGATGCGCGCGATCATGGCGCGGCTGGCCGAACTTGGCACCGCGTTCACGCAGAACCTGCTGGCCGATGAGGCGGGCTGGCACATGGAACTGGGCGAGGATGATCTGGGCGGGCTGCCGGATTTTGTCGTGGCCTCGGCCCGGGCCGCCGGGCGCGACAAGGGGCTGGACGCGCCGGTGATCACGCTGTCACGCTCGCTGATTGTGCCGTTCCTGCAGTTTTCCGCGCGGCGCGACCTGCGCAAGCGCGCCTTTCAGGCCTGGACCGCGCGCGGCGCCACGGGCGGCGAGACCGACAACCGACGCCTTGCCGAGGAGATCCTCGCGCTGCGGTCCGAGCGCGCTGGCCTGCTGGGATATGACAGTTTCGCCGCCTACAAGCTGGAAACCGAGATGGCCAGGACGCCGGAGGCCGTGCGCGATCTGCTGATGTCAGTCTGGGCGCCGGCGCGCGCGCAGGCCGAACGCGACGCCGAGACGCTGGCGGCGATGATGCATGCCGACGGGGTCAATGGCGAGCTGGAGCCGTGGGACTGGCGCTATTATTCGGAGAAACGGCGGCAGGCCGAGCATGATCTCGACGAGGCCGCGCTGAAGCCGTACCTGTCGCTCGACCGGATGATCGAGGCGGCGCAGGCCTGTGCGACCCGTCTGTTCGGACTGGAATTCACACTGCTGGACGTACCGCTGTACCATCCCGATTGCCGGGCCTGGGAGGTGACGCGCGGCGGGCGCCATGTCGCGGTGTTCATCGGGGATTATTTCGCGCGCGCATCGAAGCGGTCGGGTGCCTGGTGCTCGTCGATGCGGGGTCAGGCCAAGCGGCCGAAGGTGCAGGGCCCCGTCGTCATCAACGTGTGCAATTTTGCCAAGGGTGATCCGGCGCTGCTGAGTTATGACGACGCGCGGACACTGTTTCACGAGTTCGGGCATGCGCTGCATCACCTGCTGTCGGACGTGAGTTACGAATCGCTGTCGGGCACCTCGGTGGCGCGCGATTTCGTGGAACTGCCCAGCCAGTTGTTCGAGCATTGGCTGGAAGTGCCCGAGGTGCTGGAACGCTACGCCACCCATGTCGAAACCGGCGAGGCGATGCCGCGCGACATGTTGGACCGGCTACTGGCCGCGACGACCCATGACATTGGGTTCCAGACGGTCGAATACCTTGCCTCGGCGTTGGTCGATCTGTCCTTTCACGAGGGTACGCCGCCCGACGATCTGATGGCCGCGCAGCAGGCCGTTCTGGACGATCTCGGGATGCCGCACGCCATCGCGATGCGCCATGCGGCCCCGCATTTCGCGCATGTCTTCGCGGGCGACGGCTATTCTGCTGGCTATTACAGCTACATGTGGTCCGAGGTCATGGATGCCGACGCCTTCGCCAGTTTCGAGGAGGGCGCCGGGCCGTTCGACGCCGACCGCGCGCAGGCGCTGGAGCGTCACATCCTGTCGCGCGGCGGGTCCGAAGATCCGGTCGCGCTGTATGAGGGGTTCCGAGGGCGGCTTCCGGGCGTGGAGGCCTTGCTGCGCGGGCGTGGGCTGGCCGTCGCCTGAAGCGCGCGACCCATCCCGGTCGGCAACGAAAAACCCCTGCCAGGGGATGCCTGGCAGGGGTCGTTTTTTCAGTACGCGGTGCGTGGTGCGATTACTCTTGCTGGCCCATGAACATCAGCAGGAACTGGAACATGTTCAGGAAGCTGATGTAGAGGTTCAGCGCGCCGTCATAGGCGGCCTTGTCCAGCCATTCCTGATCGCCTTGCGCGGCATGCGCCACGTAGACGTTCTTGATTTCCTGCGTGTGATACGCGGTGAGACCCGCGAAGATCAGAACGCCGATGGACGAGATCGCGAACATCATCGCTTCGCTTTGCAGGAAGATGTTGATGATCATCGCCACGATCAGACCGATGACCCCCATGATGAGGAAGCTACCCCAGCCCGAGATGTCCTTTTTGGTCGTGTATCCCCACAGCGACAGGCCGGAGAACGCGATCGCGGTGACAACGAAGGTCTGGGCGATCGAGAAACTCGTGAACACGAGGAAGATCGAGCTGAGCGAAAGCCCGATCAGGGCCGCGAAGCCGAAAAAGCCCAGTTGCACGCCCGCCGCTGGTGCCCGGCGCAAAAGCGACCCCCAACCAAGAAAGATGAAGGCGAGCGGCGCAAGCATCACGACCCATTTTAGCGGCGACAGATACAGCGCGGCGCCCAGACCTGTCAGCATCTTGCCATTGCCCAGTTCGGCGGCGGCAGCGGATGGATCGGTCGTCACGGCCAGTCCCGAAATCGCCCACGCCGCCAGTGCGGTGATGAGCATGCCGATAGACATGGTCGCGTAGACCTTGTTCATGTGTGCGCGTAGTCCGGCGTCGATCTGCGTGCTGCGTGCACCCGTCGTCGACGACCGGATCGTGTCAAACTCTGCCATAAATCCCTCCGATATGTGATGGCCACCCCACGTTTGGGGCTTTGACATCAATATCGGTTAGGCCGGTCCCGTTTTCAAGTTTTTCCGACAGTTTTCGACATGCATTGCGCGCTGCCGCCCGTCGGTTATGCAGGGTTGCGTCGGTGCGCGCCGGAATGATCCGACACTGTATCGCGGGGCCGCGTGCATGTGTCCGCGCACCTCATCCTGTCGGCGGTGTGACGACGACCTTGCCCGTGGATGTGCGGCTGCGCAGAAGTTCGAGCGCCTCGTCTGCCCGATCCAGTGGCATGACATGGCTGACATGCGGCTTGATCCGGCCCGCCGCGTACCAGTCGAAGAGGGTGCGCAGGCTGTTGGTCACGACCTCCGGGCGAAACTTGAGATAGCCGCCCCAGTACAGCCCCATGACCGCAAGGTTCTTGACCAGCAGGTGATTGGCGGGGATTTGCGGCACATCGCCGCTGGCAAAGCCGATGGTCAGGAGCCGTGCCTCGGGGTTGCAGGCTCGAAACGCGGCCTTGAACTGATCGCCGCCGACGGGATCATACACCACATCGACGCCGCCCAAGCCCTTGCAGACCTCGCGGATATCCTCGGTCCTGGCGTCGATGAGATGGTCCGCGCCGGCCTTGCGGGCGACGTCGAGCTTGTCAGACCCTCGTGCGCAGGCGATGACGCGGGCGCCCATCAGCTTGCCGATCTCGACCGCCGTCAACCCCACGCCGCCCGCCGCGCCGAGCACCAGTAGCGTCTCTCCGGGCTGCAGCCGCGCGGTATGGGCCAGCGCCACGTGGCTCGTGCCATAGGCGATCTGAAAGGCGGCCGCGTCGGTGAAGCTCATCTCGTCGGGCAGCACTACCGCGCGTTCGGCGGGGAAACACCCGTATTCCGCCAGGCCGCCATGACCGGCGAACACGGCGACACGGCTGCCGATCGGTGGCCCCTGCGTGTCGGGGCCGACCGCGTCGACGATGCCGGCAACCTCCATCCCAAGGGTGAAGGGGGGCTCCGGGGTTTCCTGATACTCGCCCTTTATCATCAGCAAATCGGCGAAATTTAGCCCGCATGCCGCAATGCGGACACCGATTTCACCCGGACCGGGGGTCGGCGTCTCGATGTCGAGAATAGTGGGCTGTGCCCCGGCGGCTGTGATGGCATAGGCTTGCATGGTTTCCCGTCCGGCAGATGACAGGTCACGCTAGACCACGACAGGCACGGGTTTCAATACGATTCGAGCAGCCGTTGCCGGGGTGGCCCCGACCCCCGGATTGACGGATCGCATCTGCATCCCGATCGCACGGGTTCGTGTTTGAATTGAGTGATTTGGGTCGCTGGCACGTATACGCATAGCGATATGGCTTGTTTTTCGGGACGGAATTGGTATGTACTACAAACGCTGCTGGGATGCGTGGCGTTGGTCTTAATTCGCGTTGTACCGAATATGTGTTATCCGGTCGGAGCATCTTAGTGAGGAAGAGGAAAATCGTATGTCGCACCCCGTGGATGTGCATGTCGGAAAACGGATCCGGCATCGTCGCTGGCTGGTCGGAATGACCCAGCAGCAGCTTGCTGCAGCGGTAGGAATAAAATTTCAGCAAATTCAGAAATACGAAACCGGGGCCAACCGTGTCAGTGCCTCAAGGCTCTGGGATATAGCGTCGGCGCTCGATGTTCAGGTAAGTTTCTTTTTCGACGGTCTGTGCGACAAGGAAAGCGCGGGACGGTCGGACCATCTTTCGGACGACCTGATCGGTGACAAGGAAGCACTTGATCTGGTGCGGTCTTACTACGCGATCCCGGAAAACCAACGCCGCCGTCTGTTCGATCTCGCACGGGTCCTGAGCGACGTGGCTTGAGCCAAAGCGCGGACCGCGTTGTTTCCGTGTCGGAGCACGAATCGGAATTGGCTCTGGACAGAGATGCGATCAGGGCAACAGCGCATGCTGTTGCTGACGCGGCACGGTCGGCGATCGGGCCGTTCTTTCGCGTTGCCGATCTTGGGGCCGACAACAAGATGTCCGACGGATCGTTCGATCCGGTAACGGAGGCGGATCGCGCCGCCGAAACCGCAATGCGCGCCGTTTTGGCGGAATTGCGGCCCGAGGACTCCATTCTCGGGGAAGAGCATGGCCCGAAGCACGGGACATCGGGCCTGACCTGGGTGCTCGACCCGATCGACGGAACACGCGCATTCCTGTCGGGCGCGCCGACATGGGGTGTCCTGATAGCGGTTTCCGACGAAACCGGACCCTTGTACGGGATAATCGACCAACCCTACATCAATGAACGGTTCGAGGGCGGCTTCGGCCAGTCCGTGCTGACCGGCCCGCGTGGCACGATGCCCTTGCGCACAAAGGGAAACCGTCCGTTGGCGGAGGCCATCCTGTTCACCACCTTCCCCGAACTGGGCACGCCGGCCGAGGGGGCAGGCTTTGCCGCCGTCGCCGAGCGGGTAAAGCTGACCCGGTATGGCCTTGATTGCTATGCATATGCCATGCTGGCCCTTGGACAGATCGACCTTGTGATCGAGGCGGGGCTTGCCGGCTACGATATCCAGGCGCCGATTGCCGTCATCGAGGCGGCGGGCGGAATCGTCACCGACTGGCGGGGCAGACCCGCGCATGACGGCGGGCGCGTGCTGGCCGCAGCGGGGCGCGAGCAGCACGAGGCGGCCCTCGATATCCTGTCGCGCGTGCCGTGATCACCGGACCTCGCGCGGTCCGGCCCGGTCATCGACCCGGCCTTTGATCGTGGCACCGGCACCTCAGCCGAAAATGCGGGGTTTCAGCTTGAGAATCGTCTCGCCCATTTCCGTACTGATCTGCCGCGCGGCTGTCAGGGCCTCTTGATGGGCCCCGTAGCCGGTGGCGACGGCGGCGTCAATCGTCGCGCTTTGCACCAGACTTGCCACAAGATCGGGGTGATCGCGCGCGTAGCCGTCTCCGAACTCGGCATCTATGGCGCGGATGGCCTCGGCGAGACGCCTGGCGGGGGTCGTGGGGGTCTCGGTCATCAGTGGCTCCTGTGCTTGTTGGGCGCAGATGGTAGGGTGCCGGGTCAGGGTATCCAATCCGACCTGCGCCGCCAGATTTCCAGCGCCGCGCGGTCTGCGATCGGCGTCAGGCAACGGCATGACCGGCAACCCAGACCTGCGCGACGGCGCGGTCGTCGCCCATCATGATCGTCGGGAAAAGCGCCTCCCATACATCCTCGGCCCGGTCGGCGCGTTGCGATATGGCGGGCGTCGAAGCGAGATCGAGCGCCACGAGGTCGGCCTCCATGCCGGGGGCGATCGTGCCGATGAGATCGCCCATGTGCAGCGCCCGCGCCGAGCCGGCGGTCGCCAGCCACAAAAGCTGCGCGGGATGCAGGGCGGTGCCGGTCAGCTGTCCGATCTCGTATGCCGCCGCCATGGTGCGCAGCATCGAAAAGGACGACCCGCCGCCGGTATCGGTGGCAAGCCCGATGCGGTGGCCGTCGGCTACGCGCGCGGCCATGTCGAACAGCCCCGAGCCGATAAAGCCGTTGGACGTTGGGCAATGGATCAGCGCCGCGCCCACCTCGGCCAGCCGGGCGCGTTCGCGCGGGGTCAGGTGGATGGCATGGCCGTACAGCCCGCGCGCGCCCAGCAGGCCGTGCGCCTCATACGTATCCAGGTAGTCGCGCGCGTCGGGGAAAAGGGATTTCACCCACGCGACCTCGTCGGTCTGTTCCGCGAGATGCGTCTGCATCAGGCAGTCCGGGTATTCGGCCCAGAGCGCACCAAGCGCGTCTAGCTGCGCGGGCGTCGAGGTCGGGGAAAAGCGCGGCGTGATGGCATATCCCAGACGGTCCACGCCGTGCCATGCCTGCAACAGCCGCTTGCTGTCGTCATAGGCCGATTGCGCGGTGTCGCGCAGGCCGTCGGGCGCATTGCGGTCCATGCAGGTCTTGCCCGCCACGGCGCGCAGGCCCCGCGCGCGGGCCGCCTCGAAGAATGCCGTGACGCTGCCAGGATGGATCGTGCCGTAGCTGACCGTCGTCGTGGTGCCCTGTGCCAGCGTCAGATCGAGGTAGCGGTTCGCGATCTCGTCTGCGTAGCCGCGGTCAGCAAAGCGCATCTCCTCGGGGAAGGTATAGGTGTCGAGCCAGTCGATCAGCCGCTTGCCCCAACTGGCGATGATCGTGGTCTGGGGGTAGTGGACATGCGGGTCTATGAACCCCGCGGTGACAAGCGCCGCCCCCATGTCCTGACAGGTCGCCCGCGGATGGTCGGCGCGCAGTGCGTCCCGTGTCCCGACCGCGGTGATACGCCCGTCGCGGATGACCAGCGCCTCGTGCAGCCGCGCCGCGCCGGCCGGGTCGCCGTCGAACGGGGATCGGTCGAAAGCCAGGATTCGACCGGCGATGAGCGTCTCTGACATGATGGCCGTCCCGGTGACTGCGAACACGCTGCGCAAGCATCACGATAGGCGGGGGCTGTCCACTGGTAAATCGTCCCGGTGTCATTGTTTTAGCCACGCGCCTTCTTTATCCATAATCTGGATCTGGCGACGGGAGTGCGCGACATGGAAGACCGGGACGACGTGGCGACGCTCGAAAGCGAGGCCGGGGACAATGACGACCCGCTGAACAAGCAGGCCGTGGCGCGGATCATGGAGGCCGTGGACACCGACGATCGCGACCGCCTGTGGCAAGAGATGGAGACCCTGCACGCCGCGGATATCGCCGACCTTCTCGAACAGATCACGGCCTATGACCGGCGCCGGCTGATCACGCTTTACGGGCATGAATTCGACGGCGACATCCTGTCCGAACTGGACGAGTCGATCCGCGAAGAGGTGATCGGGCTGCTGACGCCAGAGGTTCTGGCCGACGCGGTGCGAGAGCTCGACTCCGATGACGTGGTCGATCTGGTCGAGGATCTGGAGGGGGGCCAGCAGGACGCGATCCTCGGCGCGCTCGGGGCCAGTGACCAGTTGGCGGTGCGTCAATCGCTGAGTTACCCGGAATATTCCGCCGGCCGCCTGATGCAGCGCGAAGTGGTCATGGCCCCCGAGCACTGGACCGTGGGCGACGTCATCGACTTCATGCGCGGCGCCGACGATCTGCCCGAGCAGTTCTACCATATCATCCTGGTCGATCCGCGCCTGCACCCCGTCGGCAACGTGATGCTGGGGCGGATCATGGCGGCGCGCCGCGAGGTGGCGCTGCGCGACATCGTGGAAGAGACGTTTCACGTGATCCCTGTCGGCCAGGTCGAGGGTGACGTGGCCTATGCGTTCAACCAGTACCACCTGATTTCCGCGCCTGTGGTGGATGAAGAGGGACGGCTGGTCGGCGTGATCACCATCGACGACGCGATGACCGTGCTGGACGAAGAACACGAAGAGGACATCTTCCGCCTCGCCGGTGTCGGCGAGGGGGGCGTCAATGACAGCGTGATCCAGACCTCGAAGCAGCGGCTGCCCTGGCTGGGCGTGAACCTGCTGACGGCGATTCTCGCGTCGCTGGTCATCGCTGTCTTCGAGGATGCGATCGGGCAGCTTGTGGCGCTGGCGGTCCTGATGCCGATCGTGGCGTCGATGGGCGGCAATGCCGGCACGCAGAGCCTGACAGTGGCGGTGCGCGCGCTGGCGACCAAGGACCTGACCGGCGCGAACGTCAAGCGCGTGCTGCTGCGCGAGATCACGGTGGGCCTGATCAACGGCCTTGTCTTTGCACTGGTGATGGGGGTCGTCGGCGTCGCCTGGTTCGGCGGGGTCGAGCTGGGCTACGTGATTGCGGCCGCGATGGTGATAAACCTTGTCGCGGCCGGGCTCGCCGGCGCGGCGATCCCCGTGGTCATGGACCGGATGGGGATCGATCCGGCGCTTGGATCCGGCACGTTCGTGACAACGGTGACGGATGTCGTCGGGTTCTTCGCCTTCCTCGGGCTGGGGGCGATGTTCCTGCTATGAGCGACCGGGCCGGGATCAAGACGGCGGCGCGCAAGGCCGCCTTCGCCCGGCGCGCCGAGGCACATCGCGCCGACCCCGGCGGCGCGGATCGGTGGCTTCGGGAGGTGCTCGGGGCGTGGCGCGGGGTGCCGCTGGCGGGGTACCTGCCGATCCGGACCGAGATCGATCCGCGCCCGGCAATGGCCGAGGCCGCGATGCATGGCCCGGTCGCGGTGCCGGTCATCGCCGGGCCGGGCCGGCCGCTGCGCTTTTCGCGCTGGACGCCGAATTGCAGGCTGCGCGAGGGGCCGTTCGGCGCGATGGTGCCGGAGGTGGACGATTTCATCGAGCCCGAGGTGCTGATTGTGCCGCTGGTGGCCTTCGACCGCGCGGGCGGGCGCCTGGGCTATGGCGGCGGCTTTTACGACCGTACGCTGGAGAAGCTGCGGGCGCGGCGGCGGACGGTGGCGATCGGCTTTGCCTACGCCGCGCAGGAGGCCGACGAGGCCCTCCCGCTGGAGTCGACCGACCAGCCCCTCGACATGGTGGCGACCGAGGCGGGCGTGGTCGGGTTTGGCGACTGACGGGTCTGCCGGGACCGGGCCGTGCGCCGGGCCGCGCCGTCGTGTTTCGAGTATTTTTGGAAAGATGAAGGGCAGGGTGACGCCCCATCCCGACTGCTTGCGCTTGCGGGCGCGTGGACCTATCAGGACGACATGAAGATACTTTTTCTTGGCGACGTGATGGGGCGTGCGGGACGTGCGGCGGTGGCCGCCGGGTTGCCCGCGTTGCGCAAGGCCTGGGCCCTCGATTTCGTGGTGGTCAATGGCGAGAATGCCTCGGGCGGGATGGGTCTTTCGGCGGCACATGCGACCGGGTTGTTCGAGGCCGGCGCGGATTGCGTCACGCTGGGGGATCACGCCTTCGACCAGAAGGACATGTTGCAGGCGGTCGAGCGCGAGACGCGCCTCATTCGGCCGCTGAACTATGCCAAGGCCGCGCCGGGACGGGGGCACCGGGTGTTCACGGACGGGCGGGGGCGCAAGGTTCTTGTGGCGCAGGTGCTGGGCAACGTGTTCATGCGGCGGGCCTTCGACGATCCGTTCTCGGCCATCGACACGGTGCTGCGCACGCATCCCTTGGGTGGCGCGGTACAGGCAGCGGTGGTCGACATGCATTGCGAGGCGACCTCGGAGAAGATGGCCATGGGCCATTTCTGCGACGGGCGCGCCAGCCTCGTGGTCGGCACGCACACGCACATCCCGACGGCCGATGCACAGATCCTGACCGGCGGCACGGCGTTCCAGGGCGATGCAGGCATGTGCGGCGATTACGACTCTGTCATCGGCATGGACAAGGCCGAGCCGATGCGCCGTTTCGTGGCGGGCATGGGCAAGGAGCGGTTTACCCCAGCAATGGGCCCCGTCACGTTGTCGGGGGTCTATATCGAGACCGACGATGCGACCGGGCGCGCCAGCCGGATCGAGATGGTACGGCAGGGCGGGCGTCTGCAGCAGGCGGGACCCTGATCGGGCCGGGGGCCGTTGCCCTGCCGTCGCCAAGCCGATAGAAGACCGCGAGATTCCGGGTTTTCAGGAGAGGGCACAATGGCCGGCCATTCGAAATGGGCGAATATCCAACATCGCAAAGGGCGTCAGGACGCGGTCCGGGCCAAGTTGTTTTCCAAGTTTTCCAAGGAGATCACGGTCGCCGCCAAGATGGGTGACCCCGACCCCGAGAAAAATCCCCGGCTGCGTCTGGCCATCAAGGAGGCCAAGGGGCAGTCCATGCCCAAGGACAATATCGAGCGCGCCATCAAGAAGGCGCAGGGCGGCGATGTCGAGGATTACGAGGAGATCCGGTACGAGGGCTACGGGCCGGGCGGCGTCGCGGTGATCGTCGAGGCGATGACCGACAACCGCAATCGCACCGCGTCGAACGTGCGCAGCACGTTCACCAAGAGCGGCGGGAACATGGGCGAGACCGGAAGCGTCGTCTTCATGTTCGAGCGCAAGGGCGAGATCACCTATCCCGCCGAGGTGGGCGATGCCGACACCGTGATGATGGCTGCGATCGAGGCCGGAGCGGATGACGTGGAAAGTGGTGAGGATGGCCACGTGATCTGGTGTGCGGACACGGATCTGAACGACGTTGCGACGGCGCTCGAGGCGGATCTGGGCGAGTCGGAGTCGACGAGGCTGGTCTGGAAGCCCACCACCACGACCGAGATGGATCTCGAGGGCATGCAGAAGCTGATGAAGCTGATCGAGGCGCTTGAGGACGATGACGACGTCCAGCGCGTCACCACCAATTTCGAGGCCAGCGACGAGGTCATGGCGCAGCTTTGACAGCGCGTCGATGCGTGCGACCACGCGCGTCGACATCACGTCAGGTCCTTGATTTACATCGGATTTGACGGAATCGCGTCGGTGCGATCCATCTTGTGGGCTCACCGCGCTTGGTATAATGATCGCGCGTCAACCTAGGAGTGGTGGAATGCGACCTTTGATTATCGGAGTGATGTCCTGTTTCGTGCTGGCCGCTTGCGAAACGGTGCAGGGGGCCGGACGGGATGTCCAGAAGGCCGGGCAAACCATAGAGTCGGCCGCGAACTGAGGGCCGGCGGCGTCGGACGGGTCCCATCCGGTCGTTGCGAACGGACCGTATGCGCAGTGGGCGTGACGACGTAGCGTACCTCTGGCCGGTCGGCACATGGCGGGCGCACGCGTCCGGATGTCGTCTGACCGATGACGCCGCTCTGCGGTCAAATCCCGAATTCACGACCTAATCCCTTGACCGCCGGTCTGCTGTCGCCTAACAGGACGTGTCGGTTCAGCCCCGGATTCGTCCGGGGCTTTGCTGTTGTTCAAAAGAACACCCAACACCGGGGACCTTGCGAGGGCCCTTGATGCGAGCCGGGGGAAGCCCGGCCACAACATAGGCGGGGCAACCCGTCGCAAGCTAACGGAAGACAGAAAGCATGGCACTCAAGTCGTACAAACCGACGACGCCGGGCCAGCGCGGGCTGGTGCTGATCGACCGTTCGGAGCTGTGGAAAGGACGTCCCGTCAAATCCCTCACCGAGGGTCTGACGAAATCGGGCGGCCGCAACAACACCGGGCGGATTACCTCGCGGCGTCGCGGGGGCGGGGCGAAACGCCTCTACCGCATCGTCGATTTCAAGCGAACCAAGTTCGACATCTCGGCCACGGTCGAGCGTATCGAATACGATCCCAACCGCACCGCCTTCATCGCGCTGATCCGCTATGATGACGGGGAGCAGGCCTATATCCTCGCACCGCAGCGCATGGCCGCAGGCGACAAGGTGATCGCCTCGGCAAAGGCCGATATCAAGCCCGGCAACACGATGCCCTTCTCGGGGATGCCGATCGGGACGATCGTTCATAACATAGAGCTCAAGCCCGGCAAGGGTGGCCAAATCGCCCGCGCCGCAGGGGCCTACGCGCAATTCGTCGGCCGTGACGGCGGCTACGCGCAGGTGCGGCTGTCCTCGGGCGAGCTGCGCATCGTGCGTCAGGAATGCCTCGCCACTGTCGGCGCGGTCAGCAATCCCGACAACAGCAACCAGGATTTCGGCAAGGCGGGCCGCATGCGCCATCACGGCAAGCGGCCGTCGGTGCGTGGTGTCGTCATGAACCCGATCGACCACCCGCATGGCGGTGGCGAGGGCCGCACCAGCGGTGGCCGTCACCCGGTCACGCCGTGGGGCAAGCCCACCAAGGGCGCGCGCACCCGCAATACCAACAAGGCGTCGCAGAAGCTTATCCTGCGCTCGCGTCACGCCAAGAAGAAGGGCCGTTAACAAATGAGCCGCTCTGTATGGAAAGGCCCCTTCGTCGATGCCTACGTCCTGAAAAAGGCCGAGGCCGCGCGCGAATCGGGCCGCAACGACGTCATCAAGATCTGGTCGCGCCGGTCGACCATCCTGCCGCAATTCGTCGGACTGACCTTTGGTGTCTATAATGGTAAGAAGCATGTGCCGGTGAATGTCAGCGAGGACATGATCGGGCAGAAGTTCGGGGAATATTCGCCGACGCGCACCTATTACGGTCACACCGCCGACAAGAAAGCGAAGAGGAAATAAGCCATGGGCAAGGACAAGAATCCCCGCCGCGTGGCGGATAACGAGGCGATGGCCAAGCTGCGCATGCTGCGCACCAGCCCGCAGAAGCTGAACCTTGTCGCGGCGATGATCCGGGGCAAGAAGGTGGACCGGGCGCTGACCGATCTGACATTCTCGAAAAAGCGCATCTCTGACGACGTGCGCAAGTGCCTGCAATCGGCGATCGCCAATGCCGAGAACAACCACAATCTCGACGTCGACGAGCTGGTGGTGGCCGAGGCCTATGTCGGCAAGAACCTTGTGCTGAAGCGCGGGCGTCCGCGGGCCCGCGGACGGTTCGGCGCACTGCGCAAGCCGTTCTCGGAACTGACGATCAAGGTGCGTGAAGTTGAGGAGCAAGCCTGATGGGAAATAAAGTAAATCCGATTGGCATGCGCCTGCAGGTCAACCGCACCTGGGACAGCCGCTGGTATGCCGATACCAAGGATTACGGGAACCTGCTGCTGGAGGATCTCGCGATTCGCGAGTTCATCAACACCGAGTGCAAGCAGGCCGGCATCAGCCGGGTGATCATCGAGCGGCCGCACAAGAAGTGCCGCGTGACGATCCACACGGCGCGCCCGGGCGTGATCATCGGCAAGAAGGGCGCGGATATCGAAACCCTGCGCAAGAAGCTGGCCAAGATCACCGACAGCGAGTTGCATCTCAACATCGTCGAGGTGCGCAAGCCCGAGCTTGACGCGGCGCTTGTCGGGGACAGCATCGCTCAACAGCTCGAGCGTCGCGTGTCGTTCCGGCGGGCCATGAAGCGGGCCGTCCAGAACGCGATGCGCATGGGCGCTCTCGGGATCCGTGTGAATGTCGCGGGTCGTCTCGGCGGGGCCGAGATCGCGCGCACCGAATGGTATCGCGAGGGCCGCGTGCCGCTGCACACGCTGCGGTCCGATATCGATTACGCCAGCGTTCAGGCGCAGACCGCGTACGGGATCATCGGCATCAAGGTCTGGATTTTCAAGGGCGAGATCCTGGAGCACGATCCTGCAGCCCGGGATCGCAAGGCGCAGGAACTCCAGGATGGTCCCGCGCCGCGTGGCGCCGGCGGCCGTCGATAAGGGGACATGACAGATGCTACAACCTAAACGCACGAAATTCCGCAAGCAGTTCAAGGGCCGGATCAAGGGCGAGGCCAAGGGCGGCTCTGACCTGAACTTTGGCGGGTACGGCCTGAAGGCAACCGAGCCGGAGCGCGTCACCGCGCGTCAGATCGAGGCCGCGCGCCGTGCCATGACGCGTCACATGAAACGTCAGGGTCGCGTCTGGATCCGGATCTTTCCGGATGTGCCGGTCTCTGCCAAGCCCATCGAGGTGCGCATGGGCAAGGGCAAGGGCTCTGTCGATCGCTGGGTCTGCAAGGTCAAGCCCGGCCGCGTGATGTTCGAGATCGACGGCGTGAATGACGAGACCGCGATGGAGGCCCTGCGCCTTGCCGCGATGAAGCTGCCGCTCAAGACCCGCGTGGTGGTCCGCGAGGACTGGTGAGCGCGGCGATGCGGTGACGACCGAAATGGCCCCGGCGCGCAAGCGGCGGGGCTTTTTCATGCCGCCGGCCTGCGCGCCGTGCCTATCCGCCGAGAATTTCGCGCACGGCCTGCGTGTAGCGATGCCAGGTCATCGTAGCCTTGTTGCCCGCCACGCCATGATAATAGCTGCGCCCCGTGGCCGTGGGCAGGCCGGCCCAGATCTTTGCAAGGTTCAACAGGAACGCGTCCTGCGTGATCTCGCCCCGCTGGACCTTGTCCAGTCCCGCATCCGCAAGCAGCAGATCACCCAGCCGGTCCTGTACGTCCGGGCCGAACCGCGTGCCCGGCGACAGGTGCAGCCGTGCCGTCAGCCGGCGCAGCGTGGCGGGGATGAATTGATACCGACCGATGGCGTGGGGCTGTCCGGGGGTGGCGCGGGTCCATTGGTCGATCTCGCGCAGGGTCATCTGCGTCGGCCGTTTCGGCGGGCGGATCGTCGCGCCGTGCTGCACCGCATCGTAGCCCGCGCGCCCGGCCTCTGCCAGCGCGATGAGATCGCGCAGGCGCGCCGCCGCGGACGGCCCGGTGCGCGGCGCTGTGAGCGGCTGGCGTGGGGTCGGGGCGAACAGGCCGTCCCCATCCTCGGGGCCGACGAACAGGCTGGCGCTTTGCACGGACGGCCCGGTGCGCGCGGCGATCAACGGCTGGCGGGGATTGTCGAACAACGGTGCGCGGTCGCGGAACAGGCCCGTGGGGGCAGGATCTGCCATGCCGCCCGGCGCGCCGACCAGCATCAGGCAGGCCGCGCCGGTCATATGGATCAGGAATTGCGCCGTTCTGGTGCGTGTCATGGCCTGACAATGGCGCAAAAGCATTGAGAAACCCTTGCGCGCCACGGCATCTGCGATAAGGGTTGGCCATGTCCGATATCACATCCCTTTTCGTTACCCGGCTGTATCGTGCCGCCCTGTCCGAGCATGCCCCCACCATCGACGCGGCAGAGCTGGCCGCATCATGCTATTCCATAGCCGAGGATGACGAGGCGGGGCAGGACTGGTGCGAGACGGAAGGTTATCCCGGCTATACCTCTTACGCGTCGCTTGGCGATCTGCCTTGGCGGTTTCCGATCTTCGCCGACCTGGTCACGGTGCTGGACGCGCATGTGGCCGATTTCGTGCAGGATCTGGAGTTCGACCTCGACGGGCGCGCGCTGAAGCTGGAGGATATCTGGATCAACATCCTGCCCGAGGGCGGCAGTCATGGCAGCCATATACACCCGCATTCGGTGATCTCGGGCACGACCTATGTCGCTATGCCCGAGGGGACCAGCGCGCTCAAGCTGGAAGACCCGCGGTCAGCGCGGATGATGGCCGCGCCCACGCGCCGCAAGGAGGCCCGCGCGGACATGCGCACCTTCGTCTATGTCGCGCCGAAGGTCGGGGATGTCCTCATGTGGGAATCGTGGCTGCGTCACGAGGTGCCCATGAACCAGTCCGAAGATGACCGGATCAGCGTGAGTTTCAATTACAGCTGGGACTGATCTCGCGCCGTGTCTTTCGGGGAAAATGCGCCGAAGATCGGGACGGGTGAATTCGGGGCTTGCAAGATGGGCGTATTTGCGCCACAAGGGTCGGGCTAACGTTATTCTATTTCGACGATCTGTCTCCTCCGATACGGCGGTCAGTACCTCGATCCAGACCGACCACGCCAAACTGCCGCACTTCCGCGGGCAGGACTATATCAGGAGACGACACGATGGCATCTGGCACCGTGAAATGGTTCAATTCCACCAAAGGTTTCGGCTTTATCGCACCCGACGGTGGCGGCAAGGACGTTTTCGTTCATATTAGCGCTGTTGAGCGCGCAGGCCTGACCGGCCTTGCGGACGACCAAAAAGTGACGTTCGACGTCGAAGCCGGCCGTGACGGCCGCGAGAGCGCGGCGAACCTTCAGCTCGCGTAACGCGATCTGATCCGAATTCTGAAACGGCCTCGGGATGCCCCGGGGCCGTTTCCATTTCCGGCCGGGATCGGCGCCCCGGGGATGTCGCGGGCCTGCTTGTCCGGTTTTCGCTTGCCCTGTACGGTCAGCTCTTCTATAGAGCGCCAATCCATGTATCCCCGCCCGCCGGGGATTCGGGTGTTTGCAAATCATCCACCGGAGTTTTGGTGACCCTGAACCAACCGTCAGGGGCCTGCCGGTGTTTCGAGATAAAGGAGACGGCGATGAACGCCACGGAACTGCGTGACAAGACCCCGGACCAGCTTCGGGAAGAGCTTACCAAACTGAAAAAGCAGCAGTTCAACCTGCGGTTTCAGGCGGCGACCAGCCAACTCGAAAACCCCGCCCAGATGCGTCTGGCCCGTCGCGATGCGGCGCGGATCAAGACCATTCTGAATGAAAAAGCCCGCGCGGCGGCAGAGTAAGGAGCCCCTGAGATGCCCAAACGAATCCTTCAAGGTGTCGTAACGTCCGACGCCAACGCCCAGACTATCACGGTTTCTGTCGAGCGTCGCTTCAAGCACCCGGTGCTGCAGAAGACGATCCGCAAGTCCAAGAAATACCGGGCGCACGACGAGAACAACACCTACAAGTCCGGCGATGCCGTTCGAATCATCGAATGCGCGCCGCGATCGAAAACCAAACGCTGGGAGGTGCTGGAGGCCTGAGGCCGACAGCGCGGAGCAGCATAATCGAAACCCTGGGGATCAGGCATTGCATCGCCCCCCATAGGTCGGGAGACACCAAATGATCCAGATGCAGACCAATCTGGATGTAGCTGACAACTCTGGCGCGCGCCGGGTTCAGTGCATCAAGGTTCTGGGGGGTTCCAAGCGTAAATACGCGTCCGTTGGCGACATCATCGTCGTCTCGGTCAAGGAAGCCATTCCGCGCGGTCGCGTGAAAAAGGGCGATGTCCGCAAGGCCGTCGTCGTACGCACCGCCAAGGAGGTCCGTCGCGAGGACGGGACCGCCATCAGCTTCGACCGCAACGCCGCCGTCATCCTGAACAACGCGGGAGAGCCGATCGGCACCCGTATCTTCGGGCCGGTGGTGCGCGAACTGCGCTCGAAAAGCTTCATGAAAATCATCTCGCTCGCCCCGGAGGTGCTGTAAGATGGCAGCCAAACTGAAAAAAGGCGACAGCGTGATTGTCCTGTCCGGCAAGGACAAGGGCCGCACGGGCACGATCAGCAGCGTCGATCCGAAATCCGGCAAGGCCGTGGTTGACGGCGTGAACATGGCCATTCGCCACACCCGCCAGAGCCAGTCCACCCAAGGTGGTCGGATTCCCAAGGCAATGCCCGTCGATCTCAGCAATCTTGCGATCGTCGACAAGAACGGCAAACCCACCCGCGTCGGCTTTCGCGTCGAGGGGGACAAGAAGGTGCGGTTCGCCAAGACCACGGGGGACGTGATCGATGCTTGATACTGCTACCTATACCCCGCGTCTGCGCACGCAGTTCCGCGATGTCATCAAGCCGGCCCTCAAGGAGGAATTCGGCTATACCAACGACATGCAGGTCGCGCGTCTGGACAAGATCGTCCTGAACATCGGCTGCGGCGCCGAGGCCGTGCGCGACTCCAAGAAGGCGAAGGCGGCCCAGGACGACCTGAGCACGATCGCCGGTCAGCGCGCCGTGATCACCAAGGCCCGCAATTCGATCGCCGGGTTCCGGGTGCGCGAAGACATGCCTCTCGGGGCCAAGGTCACGTTGCGCGGCGACCGCATGTACGACTTCCTTGACCGCCTGATTACCATCGCCATGCCGCGCATCCGCGACTTCCGCGGTGTGTCGGGCAAATCCTTCGATGGGCAGGGCAATTATGCCATGGGTCTCAAGGAACACATCGTTTTCCCCGAAATCAACTTCGACAAGGTCGACGAAGTCTGGGGGATGGACATCATCATCGCAACCACGGCGAAGACCGACGCTGAAGCACGCAGCCTGTTGAAGCACTTCAACATGCCGTTCAACAGCTGAGCCGGGGAAGGATTACATCATGGCCAAGAAAGCAATGATCGAGCGCGAAAAGAAGCGCCAGAAGATGGTGGACCGTTTCGCCAAGAAACGCGCCGCGCTCAAGGCGGTCATCAACGACCAGAACAAGCCGATGGAGGAGCGTTTTCGCGCCTCACTCAAGCTCGCGGAACTGCCGCGGAACAGCTCGGCAACCCGGCTGCACAACCGCTGCCAGGTGTCGGGGCGTCCGCACGCCTATTACCGCAAGCTCAAGGTCTCGCGCATCGCGCTGCGGGATCTGGGATCTGCCGGGCAGATGCCCGGCGTCGTGAAATCCAGCTGGTGAGGAGGGCAGAGATATGAATGATCCCATCGGCGATATGCTTACCCGGATCCGCAACGGGCAGATGCGTGGCAAGTCCACGATCATCACCCCGACGTCGAAACTGCGCGAACGCGTGCTCGAGGTGCTCAAGTCCGAGGGGTATATCCGCGGCTTCGAGACCGTGACGGGGGCCAACGGCCACCCGAATATCGAGGTCAGCCTCAAGTACTATGAAGGCACTCCTGTCATTCGCGAAATGGCGCGGGTCTCCACGCCCGGTCGTCGCGTCTACATGGGCGTCAAGGACATCCCGCAGGTCCGTCAGGGCCTGGGTGTGTCGATTGTCTCCACCTCGAAGGGTGTGATGTCGGATGCAGCTGCGCGCGCCGCCAATGTCGGTGGCGAAGTGCTCTGCACGGTATTCTAAGGAGGGCCGGATATGTCTCGAATCGGAAAACAACCCGTGACCCTGCCGGATGGCGTCACGGCCACGATGATGGGTCAGACAATCGAGGTGAAAGGCCCGAAGGACACGAAATCCTTCACCTTCACCGATGATGTCTCGATTGCCATCGAGGATGCCCAGATCAAGGTGACGCCGCGCGGCACGTCCAAGCGGGCGCGTCAGCAGTGGGGCATGACCCGGACGGTCATCTCGAACCTCGTCCACGGGGCCACCAACACCTTCAAGCAGGAAATGGAAATCCGCGGCGTCGGCTACCGTGCCCAGTTGCAAGGCAACACGGTCAAGCTCAACCTCGGGCTCAGCCACGATGTCGAGTTTCCCGTGCCGGAGGGTGTGACCATCACCGTGCCCAAGCCCACCGAACTGGTGATCGAGGGCACCGACAAGCAGCTTGTCGGGCAGGTTGCGGCCAATATTCGCGACTGGCGACCGCCGGAGCCGTACAAGGGCAAGGGCATCCGCTACAAGGGCGAGTATCTGCTTTTGAAAGAAGGCAAGAAGAAGTAAGGACGCGACAGATGGCATACAGCAAAAGAAAACTGTTCCTCAAACGCCGCCTGCGCGTTCGGAACAAACTTCGCAAGGTCAATGCCGGGCGCCCGCGCCTGAGTGTTCACCGCTCCAACAAGAATATCAGCGTGCAACTGATCGACGACGTTCGGGGGATGACCCTTGCCGCCGCCTCGACCATGGAAAAAGATTTAGGGTTGGTCGGGCAGTGCAATGTCGAAGCCGCGTCCAAGATCGGCACCGCGATCGCCGAGCGTGCGCAAAAGGCGGGTGTGACCGAGGCGTATTTCGACCGCGGCGGGTTCCTGTTTCACGGCCGGATCAAGGCCGTGGCGGATGCCGCGCGTGACGCCGGCCTGAAGATTTAAGGAGACGATAGAATGGCAAGAGAAGACAACCGCCGCGGAGGTCGCGGACGCGACGAAACGCCGGAATTCGCCGATCGTCTCGTGGCGATCAACCGGGTCAGCAAGACGGTCAAGGGCGGCAAGCGCTTTGGCTTTGCCGCGCTTGTGGTCGTGGGTGACCAGAAGGGCCGCGTCGGCTTTGGCAAGGGCAAGGCCAAGGAGGTCCCCGAGGCCATCCGCAAGGCCAACGAGGCCGCAAAGCGCGCGATGATCCGCGTTCCCCTGCGCGAGGGGCGCACGCTGCATCATGACGGCATCGGTCGCCACGGTGCGGGCAAGATCGTGATGCGCAGCGCCACGCAGGGTACCGGCATCATCGCCGGTGGTCCCATGCGCGCGGTGTTCGAGATGCTCGGCGTGCAGGACGTGGTCGCGAAATCGACGGGGTCGCAAAACCCCTATGCGATGATCCACGCCACGCTGGATGCGCTGAAATTTCAGGCCAGCCCCCGTATGGTGGCGCAGCGGCGCGGCAAGAAAGTCGCCGATGTCCTGAAAAAGGGCGATGAGGCCCCGGCCAGCCAGCCCGAGTCGGCCGAAGCGTAAGGGATCGCAGAGATGTCAAAAACCATAATCGTCAAGCAGATCGGGTCGCCGATCCGCCGCCCGGAAAAACAGCGCCAGACCCTGATCGGTCTGGGCCTCAACAAGATGCACAAGACCCGCGAACTTGAAGACACGCCTGCGGTGCGCGGCATGATCTCCAAGATCCCGCACATGGTGCAGATCGTCGAAGAAAAGGGCTGAACGCCGGTTTCTTGTACAATAGACGGGCCGGAAACACGTGAAGTTCCCGGTGCCTACGTTTGACGCTCCGGTCAGGAATTGACCGGGGCGTTTTCTTTTGCACCAAAGCTCGCCGGCAACGACAAGAATGCATGTTGTCATTGAAAGACCCGCGAGGGGATTTTCGGGAAACGTCCTGGCTGCGGATGCTTTGGTCACCTATGTCGGCAAGGCCGCAGATGCGGCCCGTGATCTCAGGCCGGGCCTGAAGTGTCGCGGGCAGAGGCGCGGCTGCCGCAGTTTTGGCGGAGCGGGCCAAGAGCCGGCGCCCGACTGACGCCCGCTCTTGACCGGAGCTGCGCCTATCCGCGCCCTTGCCCGTAGGATTTTGGCAAGCCAAGCACCTGTTCGGCGATATAGGCAAGGATCAGGTTGGTCGAGACCGGCGCGATCTGGTACAGCCGCGCCTCGCGCCATTTGCGTTCGACATCGTATTCCTCGGCGAAGGCAAAGCCGCCATGCGTCTGCATGCAGGCCTCGCCCGCCTCCCAGCTTGCATCGGCGGCCAGAAGCTTGGCGGCGTTGGCCTCGACTCCGGGGTTCTCGCCGGCGTCGTACATCGCCGCGGCGCGGTAGACGATCGCCTCGGCGCCCATCAGATGCGCCTGCGCGCGGGCCAGCGGGAACTGCACGCCCTGGTTGGCCCCGATCGGTTCGCCAAAGACTTCGCGTGCATTCGCGTAATCGGACCCGGTCTTGAGGAACCACTTGGCATCCCCGATACATTCGGCGGCGATCAGGATGCGTTCGGAATTCATCCCCGACAGGATATAGCGAAATCCCTTGCCTTCTTCGCCGATCAGGCTGTCGGCGGGGATGCGCAGGTTGTCGAAGAACACCTCTGTCGTGGCGTGGTTGATCATCGCGCGGATCGGGCGGATGTTGACGCCGTTGCCGATTTTGTCGCGCAGATCGACGATGAAGACCGACAGACCGCCCGTGCGCGAGGTGGCCTCGTCCCGCGGCGTGGTCCGGGCCAGCAGGATCATCAGGTCCGAGTGTTCGACCCGCGAGGTCCAGATCTTTTGCCCGTTGATGACATACTCGTCGCCCTCGCGCCGCGCCGTTGTCTTGAGCGACAGCGTATCCGTGCCGCTGGTCGGTTCGGTCACGCCAAAGGCCTGAAGCCTTAGCGAGCCGTCGGCGATGCCCGGCAGGTAGGCCTGTTTCTGAGCGTCCGACCCGTGCCGCAGCAGCGTCCCCATCGTGTACATCTGCGCGTGGCAGGCGGCGGCATTGCAGCCCTGACGGTGGATTTCTTCCAGGATCACCGACGCGGCCGTGAGGTTCAGCCCCGAGCCACCGTAGCTTTCGGGAATCATCGCGGCGAGGTAGCCTTCGCGGATCAGCGCATCCACGAACTCCTTCGGATAGGCGCGTCGCGCGTCAAGATCGCGCCAGTACGGGCCCGCGAATTCGGCACAGACCCGTGCCACACCGTCACGAATATCGGCATATTCCGCCGTTGGATCGAAAGAACTCATGTCACCTCCTCGAATTTCCTGCGTCTCTGAGTGGCAGGTTTTCGAGGCGAGGGGAATATGCCCCCGGGCGAAATCAGGGTTTCCCGGCCGACCTGGATGCGGCATGCTGCGCCGAACAGTGCAACACGAAGAGATCTCCATGCACATCGAACTGTCCAGTCTGTCCGCGTGGCCTGTGACGTGCGGGCCGGGTCCGACCACGCGTTCTGTCTTGGGGGGCGAGGATGGCTGAGGCGATGGATACCGGTGCCCGGATCATGGCGATCCTAGACGAGATCGGCGCGCGCGACGTGCTGGATATCGGGTGCGGATCGGGCGCGCTATCGCGTGTGCTGGTCGGGGCCGGGTACCGCGTGACCGGCCTCGACCCTGACGCGGACGCGATCGCGATCGCGCGTGACAGCGTGCCCGAGGCGTCGTTCCAGACCGCCGGGGCCGAGGCGCTGCCCTTTGACAGCGCGACGTTCGATGCATGCGTTTTTCTCAACGCGCTGCACCATGTGCCCGTGGCCAGGATGCAGACCGCACTGCGCGAGGGGCTGCGGGTGCTGCGCCCATCCGGAGAGGTGATCGTCGTCGAGCCACTGGCCGAAGGCCCGTTCTTCGAGGTGATGCGCCCGGTCGAGGATGAGACCGAGATCCGCCACGCCGCCATTGATGCGATCAACGCGATCCTTGATGCAGGGGCGGCCGCCGGCCCGGTGCCGGTCACCTATCCGCGCCCCACGCCGATGGCCGACACGGACGCGTTCATCGATCGCCTTGCGCGCATCGATCCCGCGCGCCGCGCCGTGGCCGAGGCGCAGCGTGACCGGATCGAGCGGTTGTTTGCACAGCACGCCACTGACGGCCCCGGGGGGCGGGGTCTTGTCCAGCCCCTTCGTCTGTGGCGATTGCGCCCCGCCTGACCGGCGCACGCGACTGACCTGTCACCGGATGCGCGCGGCGTCGGGCATCAACCGGACAGGCGTGGTCCGTGATCCGCGGATGCGGCCTCTGGCGCGAGGGCTGTGAAGGCGTCGTATTGTGCGAGATGCACTGTTCCGGTCATCTGCGACAGGAAATGCGCGCGGCGAAGCTGGTCCATGACCGGGCCCTTGACCTCGGACAGGTGCAGGCGGACGCCCATCTCGTCCAGCCTCGTGTTGCATGTCTCCAGCATCTCGACGGCGCTGAGGTCGATCTCGTTTATGGCCGAGCACATCAGAACGAGATCGCGCACCGGCACGCCGGGGCGCACCCGGTCGAAGATGTGATCCTCCACGAAGCGGGCATTGGCGAAATAGAGGCTCTGATCCGGGCGCAGGGTCACGACGTGCGGATCGGTGATCACCTCGTGGCGCAGGATGTTGCGGAAATGCTGGGTGCCGGGGACCAGCCCGACTTCCGCGATATGCGGTTTGGAACTGCGGTAGAGGTGCAGCCCGACCGACAGGATGACGCCGGCCGACACGCCCACCTCGACGCCGAAGCCCAGTGTCAGCACGATGGTGGCCGCGACGGCGGCGAAATCGGCGCGGGAATAGACCCAGGCGCGGCGCAGGATGGCAAAATCCACAAGGCCCAGCACCGCCACGATGATCGTCGCGGCCAGCGTGGCGATCGGCAGGTCGTGGATCAGCGGGGTGAGATACATCGCCGCCACCGCCAGCCCGAGGGCGGTGAACGCGCCCGCTGCCGGGGTCACGGCACCGGCGTCGAAATTCACGACCGAGCGCGCGAAGCCCCCGGTCACCGGATAGCCGCCGGTGAAGGCCGCGCCGAGATTGGCCGCGCCCAGCCCGATCAGTTCCTGATCGGGGTCGATGCGTTGCCGGCGTTTCGCGGCCAGTGTCTGGGCGACGGACATCGATTCGACAAAGCCGATGATCGAGATCAGCAGCGCCGGCATGAAAAGCTGTTCGATCAGTGCCAGCGAGAACGAGGGCAGGGTGAAGGGCGGCAGGCCTTGCGGGACCACGCCGACGATGGCGACGCCGCGCGCGTCGAGATCCAGCGACCAGACGGCCAGCGTGGTCGCCGCGACGGCGGCGACAGGGCCGGCCTTGGTGAGGATGTCGGCGGTGCGCGCGCCCAGCCCGAGGCGCCGCAAGGCCGGCTTCAGCCCGCGCCGCACCCAGAACAAAAAGGCCAGCGCGGTGGCCCCGAGGATCAGCGTCACCGCGTTGATCCCGCCCAGATGCGTCGCCAGCGCCATCCCCATCTCGGGCAGTGTCTTGCCGCTCGCCTCGACGCCCAGAATATGACGCAACTGGCTGAGCGCGATCAGCAGCCCGCTGGCGGTGATGAAGCCCGAGATCACCGGATGCGACAGGAAGTTCGCGAGAAACCCCAGCCGCAGCAGCCCCATCGCCAGCAGGATCGCCCCCGACAGCCCAGCCAGCGTCAACGCCGCCACGGCGTAGCCCGCCGTGCCGGCCTCGGCCACGTCGCCGATCGCCGCCGCGGTCATCAGCGACACCACCGCGACCGGGCCGACGGCCAGCGTGCGGCTGGTGCCGAATACCGAATAAAGCAGGATCGGCACGATCGAGGCGTAAAGCCCCGCCTCGGGTGGCAGCCCCGCCAGGATCGCATAGGCCAGCGATTGCGGGATCAGCATGATCGTCACAATCACCGCCGCCAACGCATCCCCGCCAAGCGCATGACGGTTATAGGTGCGCCCCCAATCGAGCACCGGGACCACGCGGCGCAAGCTCTTCGGGATCATGTGCGCGGGCCTGTCGCTGCGTGAACCCCGCCGATCAAAGCCGGTTCACCGGCAGCTTCAGCATCGGGTTGCCGTCCGTGTCGGTCGGCACCTCGCCGGCGCGCATGTTGACCTGCAGCGAGGGCAGGATCAGACGCGGCATGGCAAGCTGGGCGTCACGCGTCGTGCGGAACTCGACGAAATCCTCTTTCGTCTTGCCGCCGCCCACGTGGATGTTGTGGGCCTTTTCCTCGGCCACCGTGGTTTCCCACCGGATGTCGCGGCCGTTGGGGCCGTAATCGTGGCACATGAAAAGCCGCATGGCGTCGGGCAGGGCCAGCACCTTCTGGATGCTGTCGTAAAGCTGCCCCGCGTCGCCGCCGGGAAAATCGGCGCGTGCCGAGCCGCCATCGGGCATGAACAGTGTGTCCCCCACGAAGGCCGCGTCGCCCATCACATGGGTCATGCAGGCCGGCGTGTGGCCGGGCGTATGCATTGCGAAACATTGCAGGCCACCGATCGTGTACGTGTCGCCGTCGCGGAACAGCCGGTCGAACTGGCTGCCGTCGCGCTGGAACTCGGTGCCCTCGTTGAAGATCTTGCCGAACACGTCCTGCACAACGAGGATCTTCTCGCCGATGCCGATCTTGCCGCCAAGCTGATTCTGGATATACGGTGCCGCCGACAGGTGATCGGCATGGACATGCGTCTCGATGATCCATTCCAGCGTCAGGCCCTCGGCCCTGATATGCGCGATCATGGCGTCGGCATGATCATAGGTGATGCGCCCCGAGGCCATGTCGATATCCATGACCGAATCGACCACCGCGCAGGTGGCTGTGTCCGGATCACGCACCACGTAGCTGATCGTGTTGGTGGCCTCGTCGAAAAACGCCGTCACCGCCGGGGTCGCGTCCATGTTCACGGGGTAATCGGTCATGCCATTGCTCCTTTCCCTGATAGTCTGTCCTGTAGCCTGCGTGCCGTCCACAGCCCTGCGAGCAGGGCCGCGACGAATACCGCGACCTCCCACCGGCCGGTGCCAAGTGCGGGCACTGCGGCCCCTGGGCAGAATCCCGCGATGCCCCAGCCGATGCCGAACACCGCCGAGCCGCCGATCAGCCGTGTGTCGATGCTGCGGGCGGTCGGCAGCTGGAAGCGCGACTCGATCAGCGGGGCGTCGCGGCGCAGCACCAAGCGGTATCCGATAAACGTGGTCACCAGCGCGCCGCCCATGACAAAGGCGAGACTGGGGTCCCATGTCCCTGCGATGTCGAAGAAATTGAGCACCTTGGCCGGGTTGATCATGCCCGACACGGCGATGCCCGTGCCGAAGATCAGCCCGACGAGGAAAGCGGAGAGAAGACGCATGGTTTAGCCCCCGATAACGTGACGAATGATGTAGACGGTGAGACCGCAGGCGATCATGAAGGTGATCGTCGCCGCGATCGACCGGGGTGAGAGACGCGCGATGCCGCAGACGCCGTGCCCCGAGGTGCAGCCCGATCCGAACGTCACGCCAAGCCCCACGATGAAGCCGCCCGCGACGATCATCGGCCAACTCACCGGCACGTCGACGACCGGCATCTGTCCGGTCGCCACGAGCACCAGAAGCGGCCCCGCGATCATGCCAGCGACCAGCGCCGCGCGCCAGCCCTTGTCACCGGGCGTCGTGCCCGTCACGAGGCCCGAAAGGATCCCCGTCGCCCCGAGCACCCGGCCCTGCAGGGCCATGAGAAGTATTGCCGAAAGTCCGATCAGCACCCCCCCTGCCAGCGATTGCAGCGGTGTGAACGCCGTCTCCAGTCCTGTCATGTCAGCCATCCCTTGTCTGTCTGCCGACGTCGCTGGGGCTAGCCGGCAGCGACATTCATATATTCAAAAATCGATATATGATGACTGTCCAAGTTTTCACAGGGTAAATACGAAAATTACTACCCGTTTCCTGCGCCGGGGGCGTTCGTGGCTGCCCGGAAAACAGGCGGACTGCCAGATCTTGCGGCGTGGACGGGCGTTTTTGCCCGCCCGACCCCTCGTGCCACTTTCTGTTCCGCAGCGCGTCGGTGTCATACTTGGATTGGGCGGTTTCTTGATGCGGGGCTCTCATGACGGACTGTTACGACGAGATGTGGGGCCGCGACGGCGTGTGTCGCGCCGCCTATCGCGGGTTTCACGACTGGTTCACCTGTGAAGATCCCAAGCGGCTGCGCGCCAAGCAGCGCGAGGCCGAGGAGATCTTTCGCCTGACCGGCATTACCTTCAACGTCTATGGCCGCGATGCCGCCGAGGAACGGCTGATCCCCTTCGACATCGTGCCGCGCATCATGTCCGGGGCGGAATGGCACCGCCTTGCGCGCGGGATCGAGCAGCGGGTGCGTGCCATCAACGCCTTCCTGCAGGATATCTACCACAAGCAGGAGATCGTGAAGGCCGGGCGCATCCCGCAGGAGATGATCGCGCGCAACGATGCCTTCCTGCCGCACATGATCGGCATGACCCCGCCCGGCGGGGTCTATACCCATATCGTCGGCATCGACCTTGTCTGCACCGACGCGGGAGAGTTCTTCGTGCTGGAGGACAATGCGCGCACACCCTCGGGCATGAGCTACATGCTGGAGAACCGCGAGACGATGCTGCAGATGTTTCCCGAGCTGTTCTCGCGCAACCGGGTGCAGGCGGTGCAGACCTACCCGGCCAACCTGCGCCGGTCGCTGGCCGCCAGCGCGCCGCCCGCCGCCGGGCCGGACCCGGTGGTCGCGGTGCTGACGCCGGGGATCTACAATTCGGCCTATTTCGAGCATGCCTTCCTGGCCGACCAGATGGGCGTGGACCTGGTCGAGGGGCACGACTTGCGGGTGATGGATGGGCGCGTCGCGATGCGCACCACGCGCGGCTACACGCCCATCGACGTCCTATACCGCCGGGTTGACGACGCTTTTCTCGATCCGCTGAACTTCAATCCCGAAAGCCAGCTTGGCGTGCCCGGCATCATGGATGTCTACCGTACCGGCGGCATCACCATCGCCAACGCGCCAGGCACCGGGATCTCGGACGACAAGGCGATCTATTCCTACATGCCCGAGATCGTCGAGTTCTATACCGGCGAGCGCCCGCTGCTGCCCAACGTGCCGACGTGGCGCTGTTCCGAGCCGGACGCGCTGGCCTATGTGCTGGAACACCTCTCGGAACTGGTCGTCAAGGAGGTGCACGGATCGGGCGGGTACGGGATGCTGGTGGGGCCGGCGGCCACCCGCAAGGACCTCGCCGCGTTCCGCCGCAAGCTGAAGGCGCGGCCCGCCAACTATATCGCGCAGCCGACCCTCAGCCTGTCGACCGTGCCGATCTTTGCGCGCAGCGGGCTGGCGCCGCGGCATGTCGACCTGCGCCCCTTCGTGCTGGTGCGCCCCGACGGCATCCGCGTCACACCCGGCGGGTTGACACGGGTGGCGTTGAAGAAGGGGTCGCTGGTCGTCAATTCGTCGCAGGGCGGCGGCACCAAGGACACCTGGGTGCTGGAGGACTGACGGTGCTGGGCAAGACCGCGAACGGCCTGTTCTGGATGTATCGCAGCCTCGAACGGGCCGAGCATACCGGGCGCCTGATCGAGACCGGGCAGCGCCTTGCGCTGACCCGGCTGAACGATCCGGATGCCGAATGGCGCCCGGTGCTGCAATCGGCGGCGGTGCTGAAGGCGTATCTGGCCAATAACGACACCGTCACCCGCGAGGCGGTCATCGACTGGCTGCTGCGGTCGCGTGACAATCCCGGATCGGTGCTGCGCTGCATCGAGCAGGCGCGGCAGAATGCGCGCATGGTGCGGACCGCGCTGACCGGCGATGTCTGGGAGGCGGTGAACGCCACCTACATGCAGACCCGCGAAACACTGGCCCGCAAGGTCAGCGAACGCGATCTGCCGAAGGTTTTGCGCGCGCTGCGCCAGCAGACGGCGCTGGTGCGCGGCATGACGCAAGGCACGATGATGCGCAACGAGATCTACGAATTCGCGCGCCTTGGTACCTATGTCGAGCGGGCCGACAACACCGCGCGCATCCTGGACGTGAAGTACTATGTGCTGCTGCCCTCGACGCTGGCGGTGGGCAGTTCCATCGACAATGTGCAATGGGAAAGCATCCTGCGGTCGCTGTCGGCCAAGGGCGGGTTCCGGATGCATTACGGCTCCAACCCCGCGCCGCGCGAGATCACGCATTTCCTGATGCTTGACAAGCGCATGCCGCGCAGCCTTGCCTTCTGCATCGACACCATTCGCGACAGTCTGAGCTGTCTCAACCGTGGCAATCGCGACCCGAGCAACGCCTTGAGGCTGGTGTGCCAGATCGAACAGCAGTATCTGTCGCATGACGTCGACCGGATCTTCGAGTTCGGCCTGCACGAGATGATCCTCGAACTGCTGGGCGCCTTCGCCACGCTGGCCCGGCAGATCGAGACTGATTACCGCTTTCATGAGTAGGCCCCCATGCGTCTGAGCATCCATCACGTCACCAGCTACCGCTTTGGCGGGCCCGTGCGGTTCGGGCTGCAACAGGTGCGCAAGACACCCAGGACCACGCCGCACCAGACCGTGCTGAACTGGCGTACCGAGATCACCGGCGGCCGCAAGGAGCTGGTCTTCGAGGATCATCACAACAACACCACGGAACTTGTCAGCCTCGACCGAGAGACGCAAAGCCTTGACGTCACCAGCACCGGCGAGATCGAGGTCAGCGACACGCATGGCATCGTCGGCGCGCATCGCGGGCCCGCACCCCTGTGGCTGTATCAGCGCGTGACCCCGCGCACCGAGGCGCGCGACGGTGTCCGCGCCCTGCTGAAAGGTCTGCCCGCCGAGGGTGATCTTGACCGCCTGCACCGGCTATGCGCGATCATCGCAAAGGCCGTGCCGTACCAGACCGGCGCGTCCGAACCCACCTGGAGCGCCGAGGAAACGCTGAAGGCCGGCGCTGGCGTCTGCCAGGACCACGCGCATGTCTTCATCGCGTGCGCGCGGCATCTCGGGCGTCCCGCGCGCTACGTGTCGGGGTATCTTCTGATGGACGGGCAGATCGACCAGACCGCGATGCACGCCTGGGCCGAGGCGTGGCTGGAGGATCTCGGCTGGGTCGGATTTGACGTTTCGAATGTAATTTCACCCGATGCGCGCTATGTCAGGGTTGCGACCGGGCTGGATTACGCGGATGCATCGCCGGTCACCGGGACACGGATCGGCGGGCTGGACGAGACGCTTGGCGTGCAGATCACGGTCGCGGAACAGTAAAGGCGCGTCGGATGACTTATTGCGTGGGCATGGCCCTCAACAGTGGTCTGATCTTCATGTCCGACACCCGCACCAATGCGGGGGTGGATAACGTCTCGACCTTCCGCAAGATGACCCTGTGGGAGGTTCCGGGGCAGATGTCGCTGACGCTGCTGTCATCGGGCAACCTTGCCACCACGCAGGCGGTCATCAGCCAGCTTGACGAACGCAGCAAGGCGCATGGCGACCGCGACCCCGACATCCTGTCAGCCCCGTCGATGTTTCAGGCCGCGCGGATCGTGGCCGAAACCCTGCGCGAGGTGGTGGCGGCGCATGCCACGGGCGGCATGACCTCCAGCGCATCGTTCAAGGCGACGCTGATCCTTGGCGGGCAGATCGCGGGTGGCCCGCCACGGCTGTTCCTGATCTACCCCGAAGGCAACTTCATCGAGACCAGCGAGGACACGCCGTTCCTGCAGGTGGGCGAAACCAAGTACGGCAAGCCGATCCTCGTGCGTGCCTACGATCCCGATCTCGACTTCGGGCAGGCGATGCGGCTTCTGCTGGTCAGCTTCGATTCGACGGTCAAGGCCAATCTCAGCGTCGCCCCGCCGTTCGATTACCATTTCTACCAGACAGACAGCCTGTGCAGCGGGCCCCAGGGGCGCATCCGGTCGGACGATCCGTATTACACCCTGATCTCCGATGCCTGGGGGCAGGCGTTGAAGGATGCGCTTGGCAGTCTGCCGGACTATCGGGGCGGGGGCGACTGAACCGCCGCCGCGCGGTTCACAGACCGTAACGGCCCCAATGTATGCGCGACCACACGCGTTCATAGAAAAAATAGGTCAGGAACCCGATCGCGGTATTGATCGCCGCGATCAGACCGCCGGCGGTGGCCGATCCGGTGACCAGAACGCCCACGACCGTCATCACGGTGAGGCCGATCATCTGCCAGATCACTGCCTTCAAAACACTGCGCAATCGCGTTTCCATGCTGCCTCCTTTGTTTGATGTGCGTTGACGGTTGGAAGATGCGCGACTTCGTGACGCGCCGCCATTCCGAATACAGTTAACATCTCGCTGCATATGTGATTTAACTCATCATATGACCGAAAAGATCGACAAACGTTTGCGGGCCGACCGGTTCCGCACCCGGCTGGCAGAGGCGATGCGCCTGCGCGACACCAATCAAAGCGTTCTGGCCAGGGCCATCGGCGTGGATCGCTCGACCGTCTCGCAACTGCTGAAGGGCACGGCGGCGCGGCTGCCCAATGCGCAGGTGGTGGGGGAATGCGCCGGGGTGCTCGGTGTCTCGGCCGACTGGCTTCTGGGTCTGACGGACCGCCCAGAAACCGCCGCCGACATCCTCGCCAACACCATGTCGCTGACCGAGGCGCCGCGCGCACTGGTCGATGAGCAGATCTTCCAGTGGCACAAGGAGGCGGCGGGCTACAAGATCCGCCACGTACCCGCCGGGCTGCCCGACATGCTGAAAACCCGGCCCATGCTGGAATGGGAATACGCACCGCATCTGGGACGCTCGACCGATCAGGCGATCGGCGCGTCCGAGGATCGCATGGAATGGATGCGCGCCGCGCGCTCGGATTACGAGGTTGCGGTACCGCTTTACGAGATCGAGAGCTTTGCGCGCGGCGAAGGGTATTACCGCGATCTGCCCACCGATGTGCGCCGCGCCCAGCTCGATCACCTGATCGCCGTGACCGGGCAGCTTTATCCGGGCCTGCGCCTGTATCTCTTCGATGCGCGCCGGCTGTATTCCGCGCCGATCACGATCTTCGGCTCGCTGCTTGCGGTGCTGTACCTGGGTCGCAACTACATGGTGTTTCGCGATATCGAACGTGTGCAGGCAATGACGCAGCATTTTGACGGGCTGGTGCGCGAGGCGTCGGTGACCGCGCGCGGCCTGCCGGATCACTTGCGCGATCTGCGCGACATGGTGGGTTAGTCGCGTTGCAGCCGCACCGGGATCTCTCGCGCCAGTTTCAGCAGATGCGCCATGTAGGGTTTGTCACCATCCTCGTCGCGGATCGCGGCATATAGCCGTTTGATCTTGCCGCCGGCAGTCAGCGGGCGCGTCACGTAATCGGAACTGGTGCGCAATTCGCGTACCACCCAGTCCGGCAGGACCGCGACCCCGCGATTCGAGGCCACCAGCAGCAGGATCACCGCCGTCAGTTCCACTTGCCGGATACTTTTCGGTTCGACCTTGGCGGGGGTCAGCAACTCGGTGAACACGTCAAGGCGTGCGCGGTCCACCGGATAGGTGATCAGCACCTCGTCACGCAGATCGGCGGCCTCGATAAACTCCTTTTGCGCCAGCGGATGCTGCGAGGCCGCGACGAAGACCGGCTCATAGTCGAAAAGCGGCTTGAAGCTGATGCCCGGCAGATCCTCGGGATCGGACGACACGACCAGATCGACCTCTTGTTTCTGCAAGGCCGGCAGCGCGTCGAAGGCCAGACCGGGGCGGATGTCAACATCGACCTCGCCCCATGTCTGGCGGAACTGTTCGAGCACGGGAAACAGCCATTCGAAACAGGCATGGCATTCGATGGCCATGTGCAGCCGACCCGCGCTACCGTCGCGCAACCCGTCGAATTCCTGTTCCAGCGCTTCGATCTCGGGCAGGACCTTCTCGGCCAACCGCAGCAGGCGCTGCCCGGCCGAGGATAGCCGCAGTGGGCGCGAGCGCCGCACGAAAAGCTCGACCCCCGCCTGGTCCTCCAGCCCCTTGATCTGGTGGCTCAGGGCCGATTGCGTCATGTGCAGTTGATCCGCAGCCTTGGCGAGACCGCCCGCCTCGTGGATCGCCCGGATCGTTCTGAGATGACGAAACTCGATATGCATTATTAGCAGGCCTCATTCAAAGCATGAATTTTATGAAGTTGTTTCACGATGCTGTACCTGCGACAAGGTCCGTTGACAGGTTTGCAGACAGGATGACCCCGATGATACCGCCCCGCATTTCGTTCGAATTCTTCCCGCCCAAGACGCTAGAGGCGTCGTTCCGGCTGTGGGATACCGTACACGCCCTTTCGCCCCTCGATCCGCGCTTCGTGTCGGTCACCTACGGGGCAGGGGGCACGACCCGCGAATTGACGCGCGAGGCCGTGGGCACGCTGCACAAGGCCACCGGGCTGAACGTCGCCGCGCATTTGACATGTGTCGATGCCACGCGCGAAGAAACCCTCGCCATTGCCGACCAGTTCGCCGAGGCGGGGGTGACCGAAATCGTGGCGCTTCGCGGCGATCCGCCGAAAGGATCGGGCGGGTTCACGCCGCATGAGGGCGGGTTCGCCAATAGTTGCGAGTTGATCTCGGCGCTGGCCGAGACCGGCAAGTTTACCATCCGCGTTGGCGCCTACCCCGAAAAACACCCCGAAGCAGCGGATCACGCGGCCGATATCGACTGGCTGAAGCGCAAGATCGACGCCGGCGCGACCGAGGCGATCACGCAGTTCTTCTTCGAGGCCGAGACGTTCCTGCGGTTCCGGGATGCCTGTGCCGATGCCGGGATCACCGCGCCGATCATTCCCGGTGTCCTGCCGGTCGAGAACTGGAAAGGCGCGCGCAAGTTCGCGCTGTCCTGTGGGACGCATATTCCGGCTTGGGTCGATGATGCGTTCGACAAGGCACTGCGCGACAACCGGCAGGATCTTCTGGCAACCGCGCTCGCGACAGAGCTTTGCAGCACCCTGATCGACGAGGGGGTGCAGGACCTGCATTTTTACACGCTGAACCGGCCCGACCTGACACGTGATGTCTGTCATGCCCTTGGTGTGACGCCGAACGTCACCCTGCGCGACGTCGCCTGATCCTGCCGCGCCGCCCGCGTCGCGGCATGGGCTGAATTGACCCGCGCGGGCGCCAAGATGCGCCAGCGACCTGTGCGATGGTCACGTCGATACGTTGCCTTGCGGCCCACGCCACCCGGACGCGGTCCCGCGATGTCAGCTTGCGGTATCAGGGATCATGCGGACAGCGGGCGTATCGCTGCGCGCCGTCTCTGCGCTGTCTGTGGTCGCGTCACGATCGGTCGAGATATCCTCGATCGTGACCATGTACTCGGTGTCGTGCCGTCCGGCGAAATGCACGTCGCGCTCGTAATGCGCCTCGTAGCCCAGTTCCCCGTCCATCTGATCGGCAAAGCTGTTGAACAGGGCCCAGCTTGCATCGTTGTCGCCGGTGATCGTGGTCTTGAGGTTCGTCACATCGGCGCAAACGTCGCGCGAGAACAGCTCTGTCAGCATCTTCTTGGCGACACCGCGCCCGCGCGCCGGCTCGCCGACGGCGACCTGCCAGACGAACAGCGTGTCTGGCGTGTCCGGCGGGATGAAGGCCGAGATCCAGCCGACAATCTCGCCATCGAGTTCCGCGATGACGCAGGTTTCGGCGAAATGATCACACTGGATCAGGTTGCAGTAGACCGAGTTTTCATCGAGCGGGCCCGCCTTGCGGATGAGATCCCACACATCCACCCCGTCCTCGGACGAGGGCGTGCGGAAGGTGACCGGGGATGTGGTCGTGGAGTGAGCGTTCATGAGCGTGGTGTCCTTGCAAAGCGGTTCTTCAACCGCCGATAATCATGCTACTTTTCCGTGCATCACGCAAGAAAAACCGATCTCCTTTCACCGGAATGTCACACGAGCTGGCGCGGCACGGTCTCGTCCCAGGTCTCTTCGAGGACCAGGTCGGACCCCTCCCAGGCGCGCAGCGTCGCGGCGATACAAAAGTCCGTCTTGGTTGCGGTCAGCCGCGTGGTGGTCTCTGTCCGGATCTCCCAGTCATCGCGCCGCATCTCGTGAACCCATGTCACCTTGCCCTCGGCCGACAGGGGGTCGTCGGGCAGGATCGAATACCGTTCGACACCATCCGCCGAATGGGTGATCCCCTGTTCGGTGATATGTGCGGCCCCTTCGTGATCGCGCGACTCGATGAACAGCCGCCCGGTATCGGCATCCTCGGACATGAGCCATTCCGCCTGCGGCGGCGTCTCGAAACTCTGGTCCAGTGGCGGTCCCGCGCGCGGTGCGGCAAACGCGGGTTCGACCTCGGGGCGGTCGTCGCGCAGCGGCAGGTGCAGCGTGGTCTCGCCGGTTTGCACGCTCAAGGTGACGGGGTCGGGCGCGGGCCACGCCAACGGGAAGTAGCTTGTCGACACGCCAAGCCGGATGCGATGCCCGGCCCGGAAGGTCTGCGCGACATGCTTCATCGGTATGTCCACGGTATAGGCCTGTCCCGGCACAAGGGCTTCGGGATGCTCGTGGCTGTCGCGGTGTGTCAGGTTGAACAACCCGTAGCTGACCCGCGTCGCCGCCCCGTCGGGGGCCACATCGACCAGTCGCAACGCCACCTGCGCCACGGGCTGATCGACGGTGAAGGTCAATGTCAGCGTGGGATCGCCCACCATGTGCAAAGGCTCGGGCAGGGGGGCGGTCTCGAATGTCAGGCTGCCGGCGTCGTCGCGTCGCTGATCGCCGGGCTGGTCGCCGACATGCGCGTAGGAACACCACTTGCCGCCGTGCCGTCCGACCCAGAGGGGCGAGTTGATGGACCGTGTGCCGCCCGGCAGATCGCCCGTCATGGCCAGCGTGCCATCCGCGCCAAGCGCAAAGGCGGTCCGGGTGATATCGGGTGAGGGCCATCCCGCTTCGGTGATCCAGTGCCCGTCGCGATGCGGGTAATGCGTGGCCGGGCGCGCGTGATCCTGCAGGAACAGCCGCAACGGCGGCTCGTCCATGATGCCCGTGTCCTCACCCTTGAGCCAGTGATCCCACCAGCGGGTTTCCTCGGTCAGCCAGTCGATGGCCGGACCCGGCTCGCCGACATGCGGATACTTGTGCGACCACGGCCCGACGATGCCTTTCACCGGGCTGCGCAGGTTCTCGACCAAGCGGAACACGGTGCGGCAATACCCGTCTGCCCAACCGCTCACGGCGTAGACGGGAATTTGAATGTCGTCGTAATCCTCGCAGATCGAGCCATGCTTCCAGAATTCGTCGCGGGTCTGATGCTCCAGCCAGTTCTTCAGCCAGAGCCCCGAGTCGCGCAAACGGTCCATCCACATGTCGCGCCAGCGGTCGCCGACATGCACGGGATCGGGCGGCAGGGTGTTGATGCCGAACATCACCGATGCCCACGACAATTGCTCGCCCAGCAGGGTGCCGCCCATGTAGTGGATGTCGTCGGCGTAGCGGTCGTCGGTGGAACAGATCGACACCACGGCCTTCAGCGCGGGCGGTTGCAGGGCGGCCAGTTGCAGCCCGTTGAACCCGCCCCACGAAATGCCGACGATGCCGACACCGCCATCGCACCATGCCTGCTCGGCGATCCAGGCGATGGCATCGCAGCCGTCCTGCAACTCGATCTCGGTGTATTCATCCGTCATGACGCCTTCGGACTCGCCGGTGCCGCGCAGGTCAACGCGGACATAGGCATAGCCACGTGCGGCCAGCCAGGGTGCGCGAGAGTGATCCCGTTCCAGCGTCTTGTCGTTCTTGCGGTAGGGGATGTATTCGAGGATCGCGGGCACAGGGGCCGTGTCGGCGCCCTCTGGCATCCAGATGCGGGCGGCCAGCCGCGTGCCGTCGGGCATTGGAATTTCCGTATGCTCGATCTCGCGGATCGTGTCGGGCAGCGGCTGGTCTATTTTCATGGGGCGGTTCCGGATTGATACAGGAAAGAGTGGACAGGCATATGCGCCAAGGGGGCGCGCTGTCCAGCGCGCCCCCGGCCGTTATTCGACGATATCGGTGAATTCGTAGTTGAGATGCTTCATCACCCGCTCGTAATTCCACAGAAGCTTGGACTGCTTGCCCGCCCCCATCCAGACCGAGGCGACCGCATAGCTGTAGGCGTCCTGCTCGGGCAGCTCCGACAGTTTCATGCCGCGTTTGACATAGGACACGATCCGCGTGCCCTCGACCTGTTCTTCGGCCACGGCAATCTCGGCGCGCGAGGGCGCGCGCGAGACGGTCGCGTCGCCGAAAAACACCCGGTAGAAGAATTCGCCCGCGACATTCTCGGGGCCTTCGCCCTGCGGCATGTCGGGCTTCTGGCCCAGCCCGAGATCGACGGTCACCTGCTGGTGGCTGACGCCATCGACCATCTCGAACAGGTCGCAATGCGACTGCGCGATCCTTGTGTTGATCTCAAGCAGCCAGATCGTGTTCTGCACCTCGTCCCAGTAATACTCGATGTTGAAGGCCGCGTTGTCATAGCCGATATGGCTCATGATCGTGCGGGTGATGTCGTTCATCTGGTCCTGCACGCGGCGCGGCAGGGTCGAGGGGTAGAGGTAGTAGAAGAAGCTGAGGACCTGGGGGTAGCGGATCGAATCGACGGTGCCGTAGGGCACGACCTCGCCGTCATGCACGTAGCCCTCAACGGTGCATTGCCGACCGCCGATCACCCGCTCGGCCATGCAGTAATGTCCCTCGACCGCGCGGATCTCGTCGGGCAGGTCGGCCTGGTCGAGCACGTAGTTGAACGGTTCGGAGATCTGGCCGATCTCGGCGCGGAAGGCGGCGACGGCGTAGTCGAAATCCTCGGGGCTGTCGATGCGGAACCCCAGCCGCGAGCCTGACGACTTGATCGGTTTCACGAAGAACGGAAAGCGCAGCCCGGCCTCGCCGATATGCGACAGCGCGTTGTCGTCGAACGGGTCGAAGGCGGTGAAGGTGGGCGTGTGGTCGGGGATCACCTCGGCCATGACCTTGCGCGACCAGTACTTGTGTTCGCATTTCAGCAAGGATTCCAGCGAGGCGTTGCGCGTGCCGTATTTCTTGCACAGCAGCGGCAGCATGGTCGACACCGGAAAGTCGATATAGCCGACGATCGCGTCGATCGAGCCGTCGAAGGCATCCAGTGTCGCCTCGGCCTCGGCGAGCATCGCGGGGATGTCGAAATCCTGCGTGTCCGAGACCGCCTCGGAGGTCAGCAGGGGGTGGAACTCGACATCCTCGACCCCGCGCAACCGCTTGAGGCGGTCTGCGTTCAGCTTGTTCATGCCGACGACGAAAACGTTTCTGGTCATTGCTCAAATCCTTCCTGTTGGTCGACGCGCCCGGCGACACCGCCGGGCGGCCTCGCCCGGCGGTGCGGCGCGTTCATGCCTGTGCGAGGTCTGCCTTGACCGGAAAGCTGCGCCCCTTGAGCCGTTCGGTCGTGCCCTTGATGTCATCAACCAGCAGCAGCAGGAAATCGCCCGGCTGGGCCTCTCCGATGGCGCGGTCGACGGCCTCCTGCTCGTTCATGATGAGGTGCACCTCGCTTTGCGAACCGGCGGCGGCAGCCCCGTCGCGGATCAGCTTGGCGACCTCGCCCTCGGCCCGGCCGCGCGCATCGGATTCGTAGACATAGACCACGTTGCACATCTTCGCGAGCTGCGCGCCGAGGGCCGCGAGATCCTCGTCGCGGCGGTTGCCCGGCGCGGTCGAGACGCCGATCCGGCGCTTCTGCCCCAGACCCTTGACCAGCGGTTCCAGCGCCTCGAGTGCGGGCACGTTGTGGCCGTAATCGATCAGGCACTTGACGCCATCGGCCTCGAAATAGTTCGTGCGGCCGGGCATCTGCGCGGGCGTCGGGTGGAAGGTCAGCAGCCCGGCACGGATGTCGTCGATCTCGATGCCGTGGGCCAGCGCCACGGCGGCCGCTGCCATCGCGTTCTGTACGTTGAAGGGCGCGTGCCCCTCGAACGCGATCGGCACGTCGTTGACGTCGACGATATCGACCACGACCTTGCCGCGCAGCAGCACGATGCGCCCGTTGCGTACCGTCAGGACCATTCGCATTTCGCTAAGATGGTCCTGCAGGTCGGGGTTGTCGGGGTTCATGGTGAAATAGATGATCTCGCCGCGTGCCCAGTAGGTGCCATGCTCCATCACCAGCGGGTCGTCGGCGTTAAGCACGCAATACCCGCCCTCTTTCTTGACGGCGTCCACGACCACGGTCTTGCACCGCGCCAGCTCGTCGAGGGTGTGGATGTCACGCTCGCCCAGATGGTCCGAGGCGATGTTCAAAAGCACGCCCACGTCGCATTCGTCAAAGCCGAGGCCCCGCCGCATGATGCCGCCGCGCGCCACTTCCAGCACGGCGTGCTCGACCGTGGGTTCGCGCAGCACGGCCTGTGCCGCCGCCGGGCCGGAATAGTCGCCGCGCAGGATCACATGGTTGTCGATCTCGACCGTGCCGGTGCAGCCCATGCCGACCGAATGCCCGGTCTGGCGCAGGATGTGCGAGGTCAGGCGGGTTGTCGTGGTCTTGCCGTTTGTGCCGGTGATCGCGGTGATCGGGATGCGGCCGTTATCGGTGGGGTCGGGAAACAGCATGTCAACGACATGCTGGCCCACCGGGCGCGGCGTCCCATGCGTGGGCGCCATGTGCATCCGGAAGCCGGGGCCCGCGTTGACCTCGACCACGCCGGCGGATTGTTCCGACAGCGGCTTGGTCAGGGTTTCGGCCAGCAGGTCGATGCCGATCACGTCGAGTCCGACATGCCGTGCGATGCGCTCCATCGAAAAGCGGATATCGGGATGCACCTCGTCGGTGAGGTCCGTGGCGGTGCCGCCGGTCGAGATGTTCGCGGTGGATTTCAGGAACACCATGTCGCCGTCGCCGGGCACGCTGTCGAGGGTCAGCCCTGCCTGTTCCAGCATGCGGTGCGTCTGCACGTCCACATGGATCTGGGTCAGCACGTTCTCGTGACCGACGCCGCGCCGCGGGTCCTCGTTGGCCTTTTCGATCAGCGTCTGGATCGTGGATTTGCCATCGCCGGTGACATGCGCAGGGCGCCGCCGCGCGGCGGCGATCAGCTTGCCGCCGACCACCAGCATGCGGTGATCCTCGCCCTTGATGTAGCTTTCGACGATCACTGCGCCGGAATTGTCGCGCACCCGCGCCAGCGCGGCCTCGTAGCCCGACTTGAGATCGTCGAGATTGCCGATATCGGTGGTCACGCCGCGCCCGTGATTGCCCGCCAGCGGCTTGGTCACGACCGGCCAGCCGATCCACTCGGCGGCGTCCTTGACCTCGTCCCAGGAATAGCAGGTGCACCCCTTGGGCACGGCCACGCCGGCATCGCCGAGGATCTGCTTGGTCCAGTCCTTGTCGTCGGCGATCGAGTGTCCGATGATCCCCGATCCGTCGGTTACCGTCGCCTGGAAGCGGCGCTGCTTCACGCCGTGCCCCAGCTGCGTGTAGCTGGTGCCGGCGGTCAGGTTGTAGAACGGGATGTCGCGCGCCTTGGCGGCGTCGACGATGGTGCCCGTCGACGGCCCGAGCGCATGCGCGTCGCGCACTTCCTTGAGATGGGCGATGACCGGTTCGAGATCGACATGCCCGCCATCGTAGAGCTTGCGCACGATCGCGACCGCGGCCTCGCCGGCGGCAAGGCCGGTGGCCTCGTCGCGGTAGCGGTAGACGACATGGTAGACGCCCTTGTCATAGCTGTCGACGGTCTTGCCGTAGCCGACCGTGAAGCCGACGAGGTTCTGCAATTCGATCGCCAGATGCTCGACCATGTGCCCGGCATAGGTGCCGTTGCGCACACGTTGCAGAAAGCCGCCGGGTTCCCCGACCGAGCAGCGATGCCCGTAGATCGACGGGAACACCGCCTGAAGCTTCTCGGCGATGCCGGGCACCGTATCGCTGGGTTTCTGTTCCAGGTCCTCGATGTCGAGGCGCATGTAGATGGCTTGATAACGGCTATAGTAGTTTGGGCCGCGCAGGGCGCGGTGTTCAAGTATATTCATTTTTTTGCTCCAGACCCTTTTTCCCGAGCTCTTTGGCGTTCAAGGGACGGCGTTCGGTCATGCTGTAGGCATCACCGTCGATCAGCGCGTGCATGATGACGTTGTGAACGCTGACAGTCTCGCCCTCTTCTAAGTCAAACACATTGGAGCCGGTAATCCGTGAACTGTCAACGAGGATCACGTGGCCGGGTCCGAAAGCATGGATGGTATCGCCGCCGAAGAGAACCGCAGCATCTTCGCCCAGACCGACGCCAAGATATTCGGGATTGGTCGCGCCGACCTCCATCAGGCGCGAGAATCGCCCCCGCTCCAAGAAATGCGTGTCGATGATCACCTTGTCTATGAGGCCGAACCCCGCCGACATCTTGACCGCGCCCTTGCGAAGCGAGTCGATCGCGTTTCCGCCATAGACCATCGTGGTCGACTGACACGCCGCGCCGGCACTGGTGCCGGCGACCACCGCCCCGTCGTCATAGCGTTTGCGGATCGCGGCAAGCGCGCCCGATCCGCCGAAGATGCTGGTCAGGCGCATCTGGTCGCCGCCAGAGATGAAGATCACGTCGCTTTGCGCGATCATCTCGATCTTTTCCGCGTCCGCCGCGTCGGCGCGTTCGCGGATGCGAATGTCGATGACCTCGCCGGCCCCCAGTCGCTCGAACACGCTGCGGTATCCCTCGAACACCTCCTCGGGTATGGCGCTGGCCGTCGTGATCACCCCGACGCGCGGCTTTTCCACGTCCGAGCATTTGAGAACCCGCTCCAGAATACTGGTGGCCGAGGCCTTGTCTTCGGCGCCGCCGATGGCAATCAGCTTGCCCTTGCGCGCGGGTTGAATGGGCATGTTCATCTCGGATCTCCTGCCAGCCATGATCTGACACCATATATTGTGAAACTCTGCGCGGTACAAACGCCGGTGGTAGCGCAACCTTACAACATGTGACAGTGATGCTTTACCGTCACAAGGCCCTAGGCGCAGGTGGGCCGGACGTGTTTGACAATCTCGAAAGGATAACAGGAATGACGACAGGTTTCGCACTCGCCATTCACGGCGGTGCCGGGGTGTTGCCCCCGGCGGACATGACCCCCGCGCGTGAGGCGGCCTATCAGGCGGCCCTCGCGCGGGTTCTGCAGGCCGGCGAGGCGGTGCTGTCGGCGGACGGCGCGGCGCTCGACGCGGTGACGGCGGCCGTGACCGCGCTCGAGGACGAGCCGCTGTTCAATGCCGGGCGTGGCGCTGTCTTTACGCATGCCGGCACACACGAAATGGATGCGGCGATCGTCGA
Source organism: Roseovarius tibetensis (assembly GCF_050896375.1). Lineage (NCBI taxonomy): Bacteria > Pseudomonadati > Pseudomonadota > Alphaproteobacteria > Rhodobacterales > Roseobacteraceae > Roseovarius > Roseovarius tibetensis. The sequence goes on along the minus strand of NZ_JBPBBB010000010.1, from coordinate 63,119 downwards.
CGGGCAGGGCCGTCGCGCCGGGGCGGTGGCAGGCATTTGCGGCCCGCGCAACCCGGTGCATCTGGCCCGCGCCGTGATGGAGCACACCGACCACGTGATGATGATCGGCGAGGGCGCGCTGACGGTCGCGCGCGATGCCGGCCTCGCCTTCGAGGACGACGCCTATTTTTTTACGCAGGAACGGTGGGACAGCCTTCAGGAAACGCTGCGCATGCAGGCCGAGGGCACGCTCGATGACGATCCCTCGCGGCGTCACGGGACCGTGGGCGCGGTGGCGCGCGATCGCGCCGGCAATCTTGCCGCCGCCACCTCGACGGGGGGCATGACCGCCAAGCGTGCGGGGCGCGTCGGTGACAGCCCGATCGTCGGGGCGGGCACGTTTGCCGACAACGCCACCTGCGCGATCTCGGCCACCGGCGACGGCGAGGCGTTCATCCGACGGGTTGCGGCGCACGAGATCGACGCGCGGATGCGGCTTGCCGGTCAATCGCTGCCCGAGGCCGCGGAATACGTGGTGCAGGTCGATCTGGCCGCGCATGAAGGGTCTGGCGGGCTGATCGCGATCGATCGTGATGGCACCATCGTCATGCCTTTTAATTGTGCAGGTATGTATCGCGGCAGTGTGAAAGACGGCGAATCCGCGCAGACGGCGATCTACGGATGACGCGTCGCGCGGGTCCGGATCCGGGCCTGTGACGCCTGGTCGGTGCGGCCGTGCCGCACCGCGCCATGGCGCCCCGTTCCGCACTGCATGCTGCTGAAAAGAAGTCATGGTTCCGGCCGGCTGCCGCAGACGCGCTCTGGCAAGGGGCGGCCTGCCGTGATGGCCGTTTTCGCGGCAATTTCCGAAAAATCAGCCGTGTTGACATGTCAGGCCGTTTGGATAAGCTTTAATAAATGCAATAAAAACTCAGGGAGAATGCAATGCTGAAATCTGCAAGACATACATTTGCCGCGGTCGCCGCCACGAGCGTGGTGGCGTTGAGCGCGACGGCGGCCACCGCCGATACGTGGCGCTATGCCTTCGAGGAAGCGATCGACGAGGTGCAGGGCGTTTTCGCCCAGAAGTTCAAGGAAGAGGTCGAGGCGAATACCGATCACACCGTTCAACTGTTCCCGTATGGCACGTTGGGTGAATCGGCTGACACGATGGAGCAGGCACAGGCCGGCATCCTGCAATTCGTCGATCAGAGCCCCGGTTTCACCGGATCGCTGATCCCCGAGGCACAGGTGTTCTTCGTGCCGTACCTGTTGCCGCAGAACACCGAGGACCTTGCCGAGTTTTTCCGCACCTCCGAGGCGATCAACGAGATGTTCCCCAAGCTCTACGCAGAGCAAGGGCTGGAATTGCTGACCATGTTCCCCGAGGGTGAGGTCTGCATCACCACGCAAGAGCCGGTGACATCGCCGGCCGATCTGGATCAGGTCAAGGTGCGCGTGATGACCAACCCGCTGCTGGTCGAAAGCTATCAGGCGTTCGGTGCGACCCCCACCCCGCTGCCATGGGGTGAGGTTTACGGCGCGCTTCAGACCGGCATCATCCAGGGCCAGGAAAACCCGATGTTCTTCATCGAGTCGACCAAGATGTACGAGGTGACCGAGGTCATCACCTGTGCGGGCCACAACAACTTCACCACCGCGGTGATGGCCAACCAGGATTTCTATGACGGCCTCTCGGAAGAGGAACAGCAGGTCGTGCAGGATGCCATCGACGTCGCCTTCGATCACATCATCGAGTATCAGAAGGGCCTGCATGAAGAGAGCATCGAGAAGATCAAGGAGGCCAAGCCGTCGATGGAGGTGAATGTCCTCACCGAAGAGCAGCGGCAGCCGTTCATCGAGGCCGGCAAGCAGGTCGAAGAGCGGTTCATCGAGATGACCGGCGAAAGCGGCCAGCGGATCCTCGACCAGATGAAAGAGGATCTCGAGGAAGTTTCCGGGTAACGACCGGCCCCTCGCGGGGGTGCGGCCGGCATTGCGGGCCGCACCCCCTCCTTGATCCAGACGACATCATACAAAAAACAAGGGGAGGCTCAGCCGTGAGCGACAAGCCTGAACCGAACGGCGGATCAGCGCCGGATCGCAAGCCGCGTGCCAACCCCAAGGCGGACGCCTATGCCTCGACCCTGCCCGGGCCGTTGGGTGTGGTCGACAACGTCATCGCATGGATCGAGAGCGTGATGCTGGCGGTCGGCGTGCTGCTGATGGCGGCGAATACGGTCGCCAACGTGGTCGGCCGCTTCGTGTTCCAGAACAGCCTGTTCTTCTCCGAGGAGCTCAACCGCATCCTCATCATCCTGATCACCTTTGCCGGCATCAGCTACGCCGCCCGGCAGGGCCGGCATATCCGCATGTCGGCGATCTACGACGCGCTGCCCCCCAAGGGCCGCAAGATCCTGATGATCATCATCGCCTCGGTGACGGCGGTATTCATGTTCGGGCTGTGCTATTATTCCTTCCAGTTCATCCTGACCCAGGCCGATCGCGGACGGGTGTTGCCGTCGCTGCAGATCCCGGTCTGGATCACCCTTGTCTGGGTGCCGGTCGGGTTCTTCATGACCGGGCTGCAATACGCGCTGACCGCGATCAAGAACATCATATCCAAGGATACCTACCTGTCGACCTCCGTGCTCGAAGGGTATGACAACAACGAGATGGAGGTCTGAGCGATGGCCGCGACGATATTCTCGATCATGATCGTGCTGCTCTTGCTGGGCTTTCCGATGATGATTCCGCTGATCGTGGCCTCTTTCGTGGGCTTCTACACGATGTTCGGCGGCATGGGTCAGATGGAGACGATGATCCAGCAGATCATGGCGGGCATCCGGCCCGCCTCGCTGATCGCAGTGCCGATGTTCATCTTCGCCGCCGACATCATGACGCGCGGGCAATCCGCCGGGCGGCTGATTGATCTGGTGATGGCCTTCGTGGGGCATCTCAAGGGCGGGCTGGCGGTGTCGACCGCGGCGGCCTGCACGATGTTCGGCGCGGTTTCGGGCTCGACGCAGGCGACGGTGGTCGCCATCGGCTCGCCGCTGCGCCCGCGCATGCAGAAGGCCGGGTACAAGGACAGCTTCATCCTCGCGCTGATCATCAATTCCGCCGACATCGCCTTTCTCATCCCGCCCTCGATCGGGATGATCATCTACGGCGTCGTCTCTGGCACCTCGATCGCGGAACTGTTCATCGCCGGCATTGGGCCGGGGCTGCTGATCCTCGTGCTGTTCTCGTTCTATTCGTGGGTCTACGCGGTGCGCAACAACGTGCCCACCGAAGACAAGTACACTTGGGCCGAACGCGCGCTTGCGATGCGCAGCGCGCTCTGGCCGCTGGGCTTTCCGGCGATCATCATCGGCGGGATCTATGGCGGCATCTTCAGCCCGACAGAGGCCGCCGCGGCCTGCGTGCTGTATGCCCTCATCCTCGAAGTGCTCGTGTTCCGGTCACTGGACCTTTCGGGGGTCTACGACACGGCGAAATCGACCGGCCTGATCACCGCGGTGGTGTTCATCCTCGTCGGCGTCGGCGCGGCGTTCTCGTGGGTGATCTCGTTCGCGCAGATCCCGCAGGAGATCCTCAGCGGCATCGGCATCGACCAGATGGGCCAGATCGGCGTGCTCTTCGTGATCTCGATCGCGTTCTTCATCGGCTGCATGTTCGTCGATCCGATCGTGGTGATCCTCGTGATGGTGCCGATTTTCGCGCCGGTGGTGGACGCGGTCGGGCTGGACCCGGTGCTGGTGGGCACGATCATCACGCTGCAGGTCGCCATCGGGTCGGCCACGCCACCCTTCGGCTGCGATATCTTCACCGCCATCGCGGTCTTCAAGCGGCCCTACTGGGAGGTCATTCGCGGCACGCCGCCCTTCATCGTCATACTGCTTGCGGTGGCCGTGGCGCTGATCTACTTCCCGCAGATCGCCCTGTTCCTGCGCGATCTGGCCTTCGACAAGTAACGGGGAGAACGACATGTTCAAATCGATCCTGGTGCCGTATGACGGCTCTCCGAACGCGGAAATCGCGCTGGACAAGGCGATGGAGATGGCCCGCCTGACCGGGGCGAATCTGACCATACTCACGGTCTACCGGCACCATTCGATGCTGGAGGCGTCCCTGTCGATGGTACGCCCGACCGATCCCGGCAATCTTGACGACATCATGTCCGCACATGCCACGGAAGTCGCGGAATACGCCAAGTCGCACGCCATCGAAAAAGGCTTTGAAGACGTGCGCGCCTTCGTCAAGTCCGGGCCCACGTCGCGCACGATCGTCAAGTTCGCCAAGGAGCACAAGCACGACCTGATCGTGATCGGCAGTCGCGGCATGGGGTCGATGGAAGGCTACCTGCTGGGCAGCGTGTCGCACAAGGTCACGGGCCTGTCGGAGGTGCCGGTTCTGGTCGTCTGAAACAGGTGGAACCCAAATCGCGATCCGTCGGGGAGGGATGGATCGTGTTCCGATTTGCCACTGCAACCGCCGCCGCATGTTACAAATTCTTCATTTGCAAATATGCGGCCGTGGTGACTTTTGACAACCCGAGAGGCGGACCATCGGCACGGTCGACGGATCGTCATGCTCATCTCACTCAACCTGCGGAGAAAACGCGATGACACCCAAACATACTCTTACCGCGATGACCGGCGCGCTGGCCCTGATCGGGTCCGGTGCGACGGCCCAGACCGAGATCCAGTTCTGGCATGCCATGGGCGGGGCCCTCGGACAGAAGGTCGAAGAAATCGCGAGCGACTTCAACGACCGGCAGGACGAGTACACCGTCGTTCCCACCTACAAGGGCAACTACACCGAGAACATGACCGCCGCCATCGCCGCCTTCCGCGCCGGCGAGCAGCCGCATGTCGTGCAGGTCTTCGAGGTCGGCACCGCCACGATGATGTCCGCCGAGGGGGCCATCAAGCGGGTGCAGGGCGTGATGGAGAACGCCGATATCGACTGGAACAACGATGCCTATATCCCCGCGGTGAAGTCCTACTACACCACGACCGAAGGTGACATGCTGTCGCTGCCGTTCAATTCGTCCACGCCGGTGCTGTGGTACAACCGCGATCTGCTGGATGCCGCCGGAATCGAGGACGTGCCGCAGACCTGGGACGAGATGTTCGCGGCCGCCGATGCGCTGCAGGCCAACGGCCATGACTGCGCGTTCTCCTTCGGCTGGCAGTCCTGGGTGATGATCGAGAACTATCTCGCCTGGCACGACCAGCCCATCGGCACGCAGCAGAACGGCTTTGCCGGGCTCGACACCGAATTCGTCTTCGACGAGAGCGCGGATCTGACCGCGCTGCTGCAGCGCATCGCCGACAGCCAGGAAGACGGCACCTTCCAGTATGGCGGTCGCCGCGGTGACAGCCTGCCGCTGTTCACCAATGGTGAATGTGCGATGTGGATGAATTCCTCGGCCTACTATGCCGGGATCAGCGAGCAGGCCGATTTCGAGTTCGGTCAGGCGATGCTGCCGCTCAACACCGACGTGGCCGAGGCACCGCAGAACTCGATCATCGGCGGGGCCACGCTGTGGGTGCTCGAAGGCCATGACGCAGGGGATTACGACGGCGTCGCGGCGTTCTTCAAGTACCTCAGCTCGGCCGAGGTGCAGGCCGACTGGCACCAGTCCTCGGGCTATGTGCCGATCACCACGGCCGCCTACGAACTCAGCCAGGAGCAGGGCTTCTACGAGCAAGAGCCCGGCACCGATACGGCGATCAAGCAACTGTCGCTGAACGAGCCGACCGAGAACTCGCGCGGGCTGCGCTTTGGCAACTTCGTGCAGGTGCGTGACATTATCAACGAAGAGCTGGAAGGTCTGTGGGCCGGCAACCAGAGCGCCGAAACCGCGCTCGAAGCCGCTGCCGCCCGCGGCAACGCCCTGCTGCGCGATTTCGAGGCCGCCAACAACTGAGCGACCCTGACGTAAGCCTAGCGCCGGCCCGACCCCGTCCGGGCCGGCGCATCATTGAACACCAACCGTCGAGGCCTCGCCCGTGCGCACCAAGACCGTCACCTTCCGGCACAAGTGGCTGCCCTACGCGCTGATCGCGCCGCAGATCGTCATAACGCTGATCTTTTTCATCTGGCCGGCCAGCCAGGCGCTGTATCAATCCGTGCTGCGGCAGGACGCCTTCGGGCTGAAGACAGAATTCGTCGGCATGGCCAATTTTGTGCGGCTGTTCGCCGACAGCGATTACATCAACAGCTTCGTCACCACGATCGGCTTCAGCGCCATGGTCGCCGGGTTCTCGATGGCGATCGCGCTGGTGATGGCGATCATGGCCGACCGTGTGATCCGCCGTGCGATGGTCTACCGCACGCTGCTGATCTGGCCCTACGCCGTCGCGCCGGCCGTGGCCGGTGTCCTGTGGTGGTTCCTTTTCAACCCCACCATCGGCATCGCGGCATATGCGCTGGACGGTCTGGGCTATGACTGGAACCATTACGTCGATGGTGGCGACGCGATGACGCTGATCGTCGTGGCCTCTGTCTGGCGGCAGGTCAGCTACAATTTCCTGTTCTTCCTCGCCGGGTTGCAGGCGATCCCGCGCTCGCTGACAGAGGCCGCGGCGATCGACGGTGCCGGCCCGGTCAAGCGCTTCGTCACCATCCAGCTGCCGCTTTTGTCGCCGACGGTGTTCTTCCTGATTGTCGTCAACGTGGTCTACGCCTTCTTCGAAACCTTCGGCGTTGTGCATGCCACAACCAGCGGCGGTCCGGGGCAGGCCACCAATATCCTCGTCTACAAGGTCTGGCGCGACGCGTTCGAGGGGCTCAACCTCGGCTCTTCGGCGGCGCAGTCCGTCATCCTGATGGTCTTCGTGATCGCCCTGACGGCGATCCAGTTCCGCTATATCGAACGCAAGGTCGAATACTGATGGTCGAACGACGCCCCTTCCTGACCTTCATCCAGCACGCGGTCCTGATCTTCGGCGCGGCGATGTTCGTCTTTCCTATCTACCTGGCTTTCGTGGCCTCGACCCATACCGCGTCCGAGGTCGCCACCGGCCTGCCCTTGCTGCCGGGGGCCGAGATGATCCGGAACTATTCGCTGGTGCTCGGCGAGGGGATCTCGACCGCCGGCGCGCCGCCCCTGTGGATAATGCTGATGAACTCGACGATCATGGCGCTGTCGATCACCATCGGCAAGATCGCCATTTCGCTGCTGTCGGCGTTCGCGGTGGTGTATTTCAAGTTTCCCTTCCGCATGCTGGCCTTCTGGACGATCTTCGTCACCCTGATGCTGCCGGTCGAGGTGCGCATCCTGCCGACATTCGAGGTCGTGGCACAGCTTGGCATGCTCAATTCCTATGCAGGGCTGTCGATCCCGCTGATCGCCTCGGCGACCGCCACGTTCCTGTTCCGTCAGTTCTTCATGACGGTGCCCGACCAGCTGACCGAGGCCGCGCGCATCGACGGCGCCGGACCGATGAAGTTCTTTCGCGATATCCTGCTGCCGCTGTCGCGCACAAACCTCGCGGCGCTGTTCGTGATCCTTTTCATCTATGGCTGGAACCAGTACCTCTGGCCGCTGCTGGTGACCACGGATGAAAGCTATTACACCATTGTCATGGGCATTCAGCGCATGGCCAATGCCGGCGAGGAAACCCCGCAATGGCACCTGATCATGTCCACCGCGATCCTCGCATTGCTGCCGCCGGTCGCGGTTATCCTGTTCATGCAGCGGCTTTTCGTGCGCGGCCTCGTCGAAGTTGAGAAGTAAGGCACCCGATGACCAACATCCTGATAGACAACGTACGCAAGACCTATCCCGGCGGGGTCGAGGCGATCCGCGGCATTTCTCTCGACATAGCGGATGGCGAGTTCTGCGTGCTGGTCGGCCCGTCGGGCTGTGGCAAGTCCACGCTGCTGCGCATGGTGGCGGGGCTGGAGACGATTACCGACGGCACGGTCTCGATCGGGGCGCGCGTGGTCAATGACCTGGAACCGGCCGAGCGCGACATCGCGATGGTGTTCCAGAATTACGCGCTCTACCCGCACATGACGGTCTACGGCAACATGGCCTACGGGCTGAAGAATCGCGGCGTGCCCAAGCGTGACATCAAGGTGATGGTCGACGAGGCCGCAGCGACCCTCGGCCTGTCGCAGTTCCTGACCCGCAAACCCGGCCAGTTGTCGGGCGGTCAGCGCCAGCGCGTGGCAATGGGCCGCGCCATCGTGCGCCAGCCGCAGGCGTTTCTCTTCGACGAGCCGCTGTCGAACCTCGACGCCAAGCTGCGCCTCAAGACCCGTGTCGAGATCCGTGATCTGCAACAGCGCCTCGGCACCACCTCGATCTACGTCACCCATGACCAGATGGAGGCGATGACGCTGGCCGATCAGCTTGTCGTGCTCAACGATGGCGCGGTCGAACAGGTTGGCACGCCGATCGATGTCTACAATCGGCCCGCCTCGGTCTTTGTGGCGGAATTCATCGGTTCGCCGCCGATGAACCTTATGCCGGGTCAGATCGACGAGATGGGCCTCGTCACACCGGCGGGTGTGGTGCAGGCGCCATCGGGCGTGCGGCACGGCGCGGTCACCATCGGCATTCGCCCTGAACATCTGCACCCCGAGACCGACGGGCCGTTGCGGATGAAGGTCCGGGTCGTCGAACATCTGGGCGCGTCGGCCAATGTGCATGGCGAGGTGCCAGGCAACGAGGTCGAGATGATCGCAAGCCTGACCGGCGATACGCTGCCTGCCAAGGGCGAAACACTCGGCCTCGGCGTTGCCGCGGATAACCTGCACCTCTTCGACCCGCAGACCGGACGCCGCCTGCACTGAACCAGGTGCGGCGGCGACCCGAGGGCGCGGGCGCAACGAGGCTTGGCAGCAGCGGGCGCAACCGCTAACAGGGCATGAGCCACCCGGAGACCACCATGAAGGCCCGAGACATGACCCGCGACTGGATCGCCACCGCCCGCACGCTGTCCGAGGCGCTGCCCTACCTGCAGCGCTATACCGGCGCTATCGTCGTGATAAAGCTGGGCGGTCACGCCATGGGCAGCGACGCGGCGATGGAAACCTTCGCCCGCGATGTCGTCCTGATGAGCCATGTGGGCGTGCATCCGGTGATCGTCCATGGCGGCGGCCCGATGATCAACGAGATGCTGGAAAAGCTGGCGATCCCGTCGCAATTCGTCGACGGCAAGCGCGTCACCGACGAGGCCACCATGAGCGTGGTCGAGATGGTCCTGTCGGGCCGCGTCAACAAGCGTATCGTGCAGGCGATCAGCGGGCAGGGCGGCCGCGCGGTGGGCCTGTCGGGCAAGGATGCAAGCCTTATCACCTGCACGCCGGTCAGCCCCGAGCTTGGCCTCGTTGGCGCGCCCACGCAGATCGACACGACGATCCTGCACACGCTGTTCGATGCCAACATGATCCCCGTCATCGCGCCCTTGGGCGCCGGCCCGGCGGGCGAGACGTTCAACATCAACGGCGACACCGCCGCGGGTGCCGTGGCCGGCGCGCTCAAGGCCGACCGCCTGCTGCTGCTGACCGATATCGACGGCGTGCGCGACACCTCGGGTCAGGTGGTCACCGAACTGACAGCCGATCAGATCCGCGAGATGACCCGCGACGGCGTGATCGCCGGCGGCATGATCCCCAAGACGGAAACGGCCCTTGCCGCGATCGAGGCCGGCGTGCGCGCGGTGGTCATCCTCGACGGGCGCGCGCCCAATGCCACCCTGCTGGAACTTTACACCGAACACGGCGCCGGCTCGCTCATCCGCGCGACGTGACCGCAGCCTTGTGATATCGCGGCGGCGCGTTAGATGCCCTAACATGCCAAGGATGCCCCGGATATGAACCTCGACCACGTAGCTGACCGCGTGACGCCCCACCGCCTTGCGGTGATGGGCGCGCTGCATCTCGATGACGACGAGGTGGCGGGGTATCGGACATTGGTGCTTCTGGGCCCCGACGGGCCGAAATTCTGGGCGCATTTCGAAAGCCAGCCGGAATATCGCGACGCCCGGCCCGACCCGATGGATCGCTGGTCGGCCCGCGTCATCGATGCGGCCGCGCGCGATCTCGGCGGCGCGGCGCTGTTCCCCTTCGGGGGTCCACCCTGGCAACCCTTCATCGACTGGGCGCGGCGCAGCGGGCGCGCCTGGCCCTCGCCCGTCGGGCTGCTGGTGCATGACACGGCGGGGCTGATGGTGTCCTATCGCGGGGCAATCGCGCTGCCCGAGCGGCTCGATCTGCCGCCTCCCGGCACGCGCCCCTGCGACAGTTGCGCGGGTCAGCCCTGCGTTGCCGCCTGTCCGGTTTCGGCGTTGACACCCGACGGCTACGACGTGCCGGCCTGCCGCGCCGATCTCGACCGACCCGGCAATGACTGCCGCGCCCGTGGCTGCGCCGTGCGCCGCGCCTGCCCAGTCAGCCAAGCACACGCCCGGCCAGAGGTGCAGTCGGCCTTTCACATGGGGTATTTCGGATGAAAGAGCTGATCCTGATGCGCCACGCCAAGTCCTCGTGGGGCACGCCGGGCCTCGACGACCATGACCGACCGCTGAACGGGCGCGGGCGGCGGGCGGCGACGGCGCTCGGTCACTGGATGCGCGACGAAGACCTTGCGCCCGACCAGATCCTCTGCTCGACCTCGATACGCACCCGCGAAACCTGCGACCGGCTCGGCCTGGCATTGGCCCCTGACCTGCAGGACAGTCTCTACCTTGCCGAGCCTGCGGAGATGCTTGGTGTCCTGCGCAAGGCGCGCGGCAACCGCATCCTGATGATCGGCCACAATCCCGGCATCTGCGATTTTGCCCGCACTCTGGTCGCGACGCCCCCCGCGCATGACCGTTTCGCGGATTATCCCACCGGCGCCACCCTGGTCGCGCGGTTTGACATCGACGACTGGTCTGACCTCGTTCCCGGCACCGGGACGGTGCGCAGCTTCGTCACGCCGCACGATCTCGGCTAGGCGGCGATGCAACCCCCCGTCTTCATCGGCTCCAACATCTATCGCGGATCGTCCTACGGGGCGCATCACCCGCTGTCGATCCCGCGGGTGCCCACCGTGATCGACCTCTGCCGCGCCATGGGCTGGTTGCCGCCGGATCGCTACATCAACAGCCCGCGCGCCAAGCCGCAGGCGTTGACCACATGGCACACGCCGGCCTATATCGCGGCACTCCAGCGCGCCGAAGATGCCGGCGCTGTCACGCCCGAGATCCGCGATCGCCACCATCTCGGCACGCTGTCCAACCCCGTCTTCCCCGAGATGTTCCGCCGTCCCGCCACCGCCGCTGGCGGCTCGCTGATGGCGGCCAACCTGCTGGCCGACGGCGGCGTCGTCTACAATCCCGGCGGCGGCACGCATCATGGCATGGCCGACCGGGCGGGCGGCTTCTGCTATCTCAACGACCCGGTGCTGGCGATCCACGCCTTTCTTGCCCAGGGCCTGACGCGCATCGCCTATGTCGATATCGACGCGCATCACTGCGACGGGGTCGCGGCGGCGTGTCATGGCGACCCGCGCGTGCTGATGATCTCCACGCACGAGGCGAACCGCTGGCCCTTCACCGGCGCGCTCGAGGATGACGCCGGCGGCTCGGCGATCAACCTGCCGCTGCCCCGCGGCACCAACGACAGCGGCTTCCGGATGGCGCTGCACGAGGTGATCCTGCCAGCCGTGCAGGCGATGCGCCCCCAGGCCCTCATCCTGCAATGTGGCGCCGATGCGGTAACCGAGGACCCGCTGTCGCGGCTGGCGCTCTCGAACAATTCCCATTGGGACAGCGTGGCGGCGCTGCGCGCGCTCAGCCCGCGGCTGCTGGTGCTGGGCGGCGGCGGCTACAACCCGTGGACGGTGGCGCGGCTCTGGTCGGGTGTCTGGGCGACGCTCGCAGGATACGAGATTCCCGACCGCCTGACCGAGCCCGCCCGCGCGGTCCTTGCCGCCTTGGCATGGTCGCGTCGTCCGATCCTGCCGCCCGACGCGCTGATCGACACGCTGCGCGACACCCCGCGCGAGGGTCCTGTCCCCGACGACCTGCGCCGCGCCATCCACGCCCTGCGCGCCCGCCAGACGGCTTGGGCCTGACAGGAAAAAAGGCGACCCGCCGGGCCGCCTCTTCATCTTTCCCCAAATACTCCGGGGGAGTCGCCCGTCAGGGCGACGGGGGCAGCGCCCCCGCCCTGCGGTCAGTTGCCCAGGATCTGGCTGAGGAACAGCTTGGTCCGGTCGGACTTGGGGTTGTTGAAGAACTCCTCGGGCTCGTTCTGCTCGACGATCTGGCCCTCGTCCATGAAGATCACACGGTTGGCGACCTTGCGCGCAAAGCCCATCTCGTGCGTGACGCAGCACATCGTCATGCCTTCCTCGGCCAGTTCGATCATCGTGTCGAGCACCTCCGAGATCATCTCGGGATCGAGCGCCGAGGTCGGCTCGTCGAACAGCATGATCCGCGGCTTCATGCACAGGCTGCGCGCGATCGCCACACGCTGCTGTTGCCCGCCGGACAGCTGGCCGGGATATTTGTGGGCCTGCTCGGGGATCTTCACCTTGGTCAGGAAATGCATCGCCGTGTCCTCGGCCTCGCGCTTGGGCGTCTTGCGCACCCAGATCGGCGCCAGGGTGCAGTTCTCGAGGATCGTCAGATGCGGGAACAGGTTGAAATGCTGGAACACCATCCCGACCTCCGACCGGATCCGGTCGATGTTCTTGACGTCGTTGGACAGTAGCGTCCCGTCCACGGTGATCGAGCCTTTCTGGTGCTCCTCCAGCGCGTTGATGCACCGGATGAGCGTCGACTTTCCGGAACCGGAGGGCCCTGCGATGACGATGCGTTCGCCCTGATACACGGTCAGGTCAATGTCGCGCAGCACGTGGAAGGTGCCGAACCACTTGTTCATCTTGGTGATCTCGACGGCAACCTCGTCGGACACTTCGGGTTTGGTGACAGCGGCCATGGGTCTTGACCCTCCTCAATGATGATCGGTCTGAAGCTGGCGCTCCAGCCATTGCGAATATTGCGAAATGCCGTAGCAGGTGACGAAGAACAGCAGCGCCGCAAAGCCGAACAGCTCCCAGTAGACGCCGTTCCATTCCGACGACGCAAGGATCGGGCCACGGATCATGCCGACGATGTCGAACATCGAGATCACCGAGACCAGCGTCGTGTCCTTGAACAGCCCCACCGCGACGTTGACGATGCCGGGGATCGAGATCTTGAGCGCTTGCGGCAGGATGATGAACTGCATCGATTGCGCGTAATCCAGCCCGAGGCTGTCGGCAGCCTCGTACTGTCCCTTCGGCAGCGCGGCCAGCCCGCCCCGGATCACCTCGGCGATATAGGCCGAGGCGAACATCGTGATCATGATGATCACCCGCAGGATCAGGTCGAAATTCGACCCCGGCGGCAGGAAGTAGGCCAGCACCACGTTGGCGACGAACAGCAGCGTGATCAGGGGCACGCCCCGGATGAATTCGATGAAGATCACGCAGATCCACTTGATGATCGGCATGCTGGATTGCCGCCCGAGGGCCAGCAGGATGCCGAACGGCACCGACAGCGAAATGCACACGACGCCGAGCATGAGGTTGATCATGAACCCGCCCAGATCCCGCGACTCCACGGGTTCAAGCGCCAGCACGTCGGCCATGGGCCCGGTCACATATCCCGACAGGATCCAGAAGATCAGTGCCGCCGCAAAGCCGGCGATGACCGCCATCCCCGCACTGGCGAAGACGGTCTTCTTGTAGACATACGCCCCGAGCAGGGCGCCCAGAAGGGCGAAAACCGGGATCATGATCGTGCCGCCCCAGATCAGCCAGTAGGCGACGAACGGATAGAGGCCGGTCAGGACCAGGAACTTGCTGGGAATGAACTTGAAGAACAGAAGCGGTGCCGCGCACACGAACAGCAGGATGAAGGCGAGGCCGGGTCTCCAGTACAGCTCCTCGGGATACTTGAAGCCGAACAGAAGCTGGTTCCACCGCTCGGTCAGCACCGCGAAACAGGCGCCCACCTCGCCGTCGAGGATTTCGCGGCAGGCCGACAGGCTGGGGCTGACCCAGATCCCGTTGAGCACCCACGGCGCAGACGCGACGACGATCTGGTAGACCACGTAGATCGACACGACGGTCAGCAGCGAATTGGCAGGCGAGGAAAACAGGTTCTCGCGCAGCCATTTGACGATTCCGGTCTCGGCGGTCGGCGGAGGGGCCTCGGGCAGCATGTGCCGACGCACGAAAGAGGGGTCAGTGTGCGGCATGGCTCAACGCTCCTTCAGCTTGATGGAGTTGTTGTAGACGTTCATGATCGCCGAGATGCCAAGGCTGATCGCGAGATAGAACAGCATCAGAAGCAGCACGCATTCGATCGCGCGCCCGGTCTGGTTGAGGGTGATCCCCCCAAGCGTACCGGTTACGTCCATGTAGCCCACGGCGATGGCCAGCGACGAGTTCTTGGTCAGGTTCAGGTATTGCGAGATCAGCGGCGGAATGATGATGCGCAGCGCCTGCGGCAGGATCACGAGGTTCATGATCCGGCGCGGCCGCAGGCCGAGCGACGCCGCGGCCTCGGTCTGGCCGCGATCGACCGCCTGGATGCCGGCGCGCACGTTCTCGGCGATGAACGCCCCGGTATAGACCGCCAGCGCCAGCCACAGCGCAATCAGCGACCCGCGGACATGAATGCCCCCCTGGAAATTGAATCCGGCGAGTGCCGGGTAATCGAAGGTTATGGGCCGGCCAAGGATGAAGTACATGAGGATCGAGGGCACAAGCAGGATCGTCAGCGCCGGCCACCCCATCGGCAGCAGCTTGCCGGTGTCGTAGAGAAGCTTGGTGGCGTAGCGGCGGTAATAGATCGCGCCGAAGATCGACGCGACGAATGTCAGCCCCAGCACCAATGATCCCGGTCCCCAGATCGGCGCGGGCAGGTAGACGCCGCGATTGGTGAATGCGAAGGCCCCGAACAGCATGCTCGACGGGGAATCATCCCCCCGGAACGCGCTGGGCGGGGGCATCACCGCGGTCATGATCGTGAAGATGATCAGGATCCAGATCAGCACGGGCACGTTGCGGAACGCCTCGACATAGCCGGCCATCAGCTTGCGCACCAGCCAGTTGGGCGAGATCCGCAATATCCCCGCCACGACCCCGAGGATCGTCGCGGTGACGCAGCCGAGGAACGCGACGATCAGCGTGTTGAGGACCCCGACGAAAGACGCGCGCAGATGGGTCGACTGGCTGTCATACTCGATGGGACGCTGGTTGATGTCGTAGCCTGCGGGTTCGGTGAGGAAGCCGAACGCGATGTTCTGCCCCTGATCGGCCAGATTTCGTACGAGGTTCCCGCCAAGATAGGCCATCAGCGCGATCAGCAGCATCAGCGCGATGAACTGGAATGTGTAGGACCGGTACCGGGTGTCGTAGACCAGCTGCGAGAGATGGAACGACTCCTTCGGAGGGTCGGTTGCCGTTGTCATCCGAGAATTCCCTGTTGTTCGACCCGTTATTGGCGACACGCATGTCCTGGGTCGGTTTTTTTTGGAAACGTAAAGGCAAGAGGGGCGCGACAAATGCCGCGCCCCTCGAAGATCCCGGTTTTACCGGAAAGGCGGTGCGTAGAGAAGGCCGCCTTCGGTCCACTGCGCGTTCAGGCCGCGCGCCAGACCAACGGGCGTGTTCTCACCGATATGACGCTCGAAGATCTCGCCATAGTTGCCGCCGGCCGAGATGGCCTTGACGGCCCAGTCCTTTTCCAGACCGATCATGTCGCCAAGGTCGCCCTCGGTGCCGAGAATGCGGTTGATTTCAGGGCTGTCCGTCGTGGACGAGGCCATTTCCTCGACATTCGCGCTGGTGATGCCGTACTCTTCGGCAGCGATCAGCGCGTTGAGCGTCCAGCGGACGATATCGCCCCACTCGTTGTCACCGTGGCGCACCAGCGGGCCGAGCGGTTCCTTGGAGACGACCTCGGGCAGGATCACGTGATCGGTCGGGTTCTCGAACGCCGCGCGGGTCGCGGCCAGACCGGACGTGTCGGTGGTGTAGGCGTCACAGGCGCCGGCCAGGTATTGCTGCTGGCCCTCGGCATTGGTTTCGATCGGGACCGGCTCGTAGTCCATGTCGTTCTTGCGGAAGAAATCCGCGAGGTTCAGCTCGGTCGTGGTGCCGGTCTGGATGCAGACCGTGGCCCCGTCGAGTTCCAGCGCCGATGTCACGCCAAGCGCCTTGGGAACCATGAAGCCCTGGCCGTCATAGTAGTTGATGCCGGTGAACTCGAAATTCAGGTCGTTGTCGCGCGAGAACGTCCAGGTCGTGTTGCGCGCCAGCATGTCCACCTCGCCCGACGACAGCGCCGTGAAGCGGGTCTTGCCGGTGGTCGGGACGAACGAGATCGCCTCCTGGTCGCCCAGAACGGCGGCGGCGACGGCCCGGCACAAGGCCACGTCGAAGCCTTCCCAGACACCGTTCGCATTCGGCGCCGCGAACCCGACGAGACCGGTGGTCACGCCGCAGTTCAGCTCGCCGCGCGCCTTCACGTCGTCCAGCGTGGCCGCGGCGGATGCCCCGGCGGTCACGCCTGCGAGCGTCAGCGCGCCCATAAATACGGATCGTTTCATGTTTACCTCTTCCTGATTGTCCGCCCGTTTGCAGGGCAGTTCGTTCGGCCTGCGCGAGGCCGCTTGCACACTGCTTTCGGGACCAAAGCCCCGGTCAGTGACTGCAAGTTTGTGTGGATTCATCATGAAACGTCAAGTCTTTGTTCAGAAACACGGGCCGGTGCCGGCCGTGCGGGACGACACAATCGGCGTGCCAGTGTCAGGTGCGCGACAGATCGAAAAAGCGCTTTGCGTTGATGAAGTCATTTTCTTTTCTGCGCGCGACCTTTTCGGCGTCCTCGTCGCTACCCCATTGCTCCTGTTGCCATGTTTCGTCGATCCGCGACACCTGCCAAAGCGTTCGCGCCGGATGCACGTCGCGGATCGCGGCAAAACCGATGATCAGCGAGCCGCTGAGACCGACAAGATCGTGAAACGCCGTCAGTGCCCAGAAATCGAGCGTTTCGACCTCGCGGTGCAGCCGCGCGAGGCTGTCGGGGTCCTGTGGATGCGGCATAACGCCCGTGAACGGGCGCAACCGCGCCGAAAGTGCCGATTCGGCCCAATCGAGCAGCGGGTCCCAGGCGTCGGCCTGCCGTGCTGCCAGCTCTGCGGGGCTGTCGGCCCGGTAGCAGAGCAGATCCGTGTCGCCATAATCGGCCAGCATCCGCGCCACGTCGGCATGCTGATGGGCAACCTTGTCGATGGCGGCATTGGCGGCGCGGGTGACCGGCATGCTCGTGGGGACGATCTTGCCGTCCTGTGCGTCCCATTCCTCGGCGATCGCATCGGCAAGCGCGCGCGTCGGCAGGATCAGCGGCGCCTTGGACGGGGTGCGCACGGGACGCCCGTCCAGATGCACGGTGTAGCCGCCGGCGGCCTCGGCGGTATCGGTTGCGGTCCAGAACCGTTTCGCGTCCCATTCGCTCATGCCGGTATCCCCCTGATATCATCGAGCAGCCTGGCCAGGTCGCCGAAATCCCGTGCGATCGCGGTCGCCGCGGTCAGCGCGTCGGGCCGGTGGTAGCCCCAGCTTACACCGATCCCGGCGATCCCCGCGGCGCGCGCCATCTCCATGTCGTAGCTCGTGTCGCCGACCATCACCGCGTTTTCCGGCGCGACGCCGGTCTCGGACAGCGCGGCCCGCAGCATCGACGGGTGCGGTTTGGACGGGTGGTGATCGGCCACCTGCCGTGTGACGAAAAGCCGCCGCAGATCGTGCCCGTCGAGCAGCTTGTCGAGACCGCGCGCGGATTTTCCGGTGGCGACCCCCAGCAGCGTTTCGGGTGTCGCGTGCAATGCATCGAGCGTGGCGCGCGCGTCCGGGTAAAGCGGCGAAGAATCTGCCACGCCCGATGTCGCGCGCAGGTCCGTGTAGGCCTCCTTGTACCAGCCGACGATACGCCCATGCACATCCGGCGTCAGATCGGGGGCCAGCCGCGGCACCGCCACGTCGAGCGACAGCCCCACGATGCCTAGGATCGTCTCGCGGGTCGGGGCGGGCTGATCGGCGCGCGCGAACGCGCTGCGCATCGCGGCAAGGATATCGCCCTGACTGTCCACCAGCGTGCCATCCACGTCGAAGATGATCAGGCGCAAGGGCGCGGTCATGTCATATCCTCGAGCGGGTCCTCCGGGGCCTCGGAGGGCTGCCATTGAAACAGGTCCCAGGTGCGCGCCATGTGCTCGGGCAGGGGGGCGGTCAGGTGCAGCATCGCGCGCGTCACCGGATGCTCGATCTTCAGGGTGCGGGCGTGCAGGTGCAGCTTGCGGCTGACATCGCCGCCCAGTTGCGCGCCCCAGCCATCGCCGAGGTTCTCCTGCCCCGACCCGCCGTACTTGCCGTCGCCGATGATCGGATGCCCGATCTCGGCCAGATGCGCGCGCAGCTGGTGGGTGCGCCCGGTCACGGGGATCAGCGCCATCCACGCAACGCGCCCGCCGGCATTCTCGACGGTCGCGTAATCGGTGGTGGCGGGCTTGGCGCCGGGGGTTGCGTCGATCTCGCGCGGGTGCAGACACAGCATCTTCTCGCCTTCGCCCTTGTCGCCATGCCCCGGTGCCTTCACCAGCCCAAAGCGGATCGTGCCCATGCGCGGCACCGGGGCCCCGGCCACGGCGGCCCAGTAGATCTTGCGCGTGTTGCGATGCCGGAATGCGGCCGTCAGCCCCTTGGCGGCCTCGCGTGTGCGGGCAAGGATCAGCACGCCCGACGTGTCCTTGTCCAGCCGGTGCACGAGCCGCGGCTTGGCCTCGGACCCAAAGCGCAGCGCCTCGGCCAGCCCGTCGACATGCCGCACCTGTTTCGAGCCGCCCTGCACCGGCAGGCCCGGCGGCTTGTTCAGCGCGATGATGTGATCGTCGCGGTAGATCACGCAGGACTGGATCATCTTCGCGTCGGCGGCGCTGATCCGCGCGGCCTCGGGCGTGGGCTTGGTGCCCGGATCGGGCAGCGGTGGGATGCGCACGCTCTGCCCCTCTTCCAGGCGCGTCGCGGATTTGACCCGCCCGCCTTCGACACGCAGATCGCCCTTGCGGCACATCTTCTCGATCTGGCCTTGCGTCAGATGCGGAAACTGCCGTCGCAACCAGCGGTCGAGGCGCTGATCGCCGTCGCCCGTCGCGACCTGCAGGGTTTGAACGCGGCTCATGCCAGCACCCCGCGCGACAGCCAGACCGCAAGCGCGAAGGCCGCAAGCGACAGGCCGACGGTGAGCCCCACATACGCCCCGGCCGCCAGCACCTGCCCGCGCTCGACCAGCGTGAACGCCTCCAGCGAGAAGGTGGAAAAGGTGGTGAAGCCACCAAGCAGTCCGGTCATCAGGAACGGATTGAGGTGCGCGATCCCGCGTTGTACCGACAGCACCATCACGACCCCCATCAGGAAAGAACCAAGGACATTGACCGTCATAACCCCCAAGGGAAACCCCGGCGCGGGACCGCGCAGCATCCACAGGCTCACGCCAAAGCGCAGGGATGCGCCGATCGCGCCGCCCAAGGCCACCTGAAGAAGGGTCAATATCATGGCCGCGTCTGTCGCGTGCGGCGTGGCCATTGTCAAGCTGCGCGCGCGCAGCTCTGCCCGCGTCGTCACGGTGCCAAGCCGATCCTTGCCGGCCGCACGGGATGCTTGGCAAAACGGTTGAGGGGCCTGCGACCCGATCATTCGCACCGGGCCGCGCCGCGCGGTCGCCAGATCAGTTGCGGGGTGACTGGCCCGCCCGTTCCGGTCTACCGTGCCGTGATGATCCGCCTGTCCCCGGTCGCCGGAAGGTCCGATGCATGACCCAACTGAACCTCGCCCATCTGCGCACGTTTCTGGCCGTCGTCCGCACCGGCGGTGTGCGCAAGGCGGCCGTCAGCCTCAACCTTACGCAGCCCGCCGTCACCGCGCGCATCCGCAATCTCGAAGACAGTCTGCAGGGCACGCTGTTCGACCGCGAGACGCGCGGGATGACCCTGACCAAGCGGGGCGAGCGGCTGATGCTTCATGCCGAGAAGTTCGAGCGCCTGCAGGAAATGATCGAGGCCGACGTCATCGACCCCGAGGGGCTTGAGCGGCATCTGCGCATCGGCGTCTCCGAAACCATCGCGCAAAGCTGGCTGCCCGACCTGATTGCCGGGCTGCACAGCACGTTTCCAAGGCTTGAGATCGAGTTCAACGTCGATATCTCGCTGGATCTGCGTGCGCGACTGCTCAATCGCGAGATCGATCTCGCGATCCTGCTTGGCCCGATATCGGAACCGTCCGTTGACAACGCGGATCTGCCGGGGTTCGATCTGGCGTGGTATGTCGCCGCCGACGCGCCCGTCGAGGCCGACCCAGCCAAATATTTCCGCCGCCCGGTCCTGAGTTACGCACGCAACACCCGACCGTATCGCGAGCTGCGCGAATTGCTGTTCCAGCATGTCGGCCCGGACGTGTCGATCTTTCCGTCATCCGCGCTGTCGGCCTGTTTCCGGCTGGTCGAGGCCGATCTGGGCATCGCGGCGCTGCCACGATCGCTGGGGGCGGATTTCATCGCGCAGGGCCGCATCCGCGAATTCGATCCCGGCTGGGTGCCGCCGCCACTGCGCTTTACCGCGTCATGGTTGGCAGAGCCGCGCAGCCACGTCGTCGAAGTCACGGCACGCACCGCGCAGGAGGTTGCAAGGGCGTATCGTGAACAGGAAGCCGATAAATGAAGTTGATATGATCTGAAAAAATTATTCGATTTGCTTTTATAGTCGGCCTCGGCCACCGTGAGTATGCACCAGGACGAAAGGTCGCCCGATATGACGGATTTCGATCGTTTGAGACGCGCCGACCTGTCGAGCCTTCGCGCCGATATCCGCGCCGGGCGCTATGCCGGGCATACCGCGGGGCTGGGTGTCGGCTACCTTCAGGCCAATATCGTGATCCTTCCGACGGCATCCGCGCTCGACTTCATGCGGTTCTGCCAGCGCAACCCCAAGCCCTGTCCGTTGGTGGGCGTGTCGGATACCGGCGATCCGATGATGCACACGCTTGGCCGCGATATCGACATCCGCAGCGAAGTGCCCGCCTACAACATCTACCGGCATGGCCAACTTGACGGCACCGCCGACGATATCCGCGATTTCTGGACCACGGACATGGTGGCCTTCGCCCTGGGTTGCTCGTTTACTTTCGAGCATGCGCTGATGCGGGCCGGTATCCCGCTGTGGCATGTCGAGAACGACACCACCGTGCCGATGTTCCGCACCAATATCGACTGCGTGCCCGCCGGGCCGTTCCGATCCCGGATGGTGGTCAGCATGCGCAGCGTCGCGCCTGCGCGCCTGGACGAGGTGACGCGCATCGCGCGCCGCTATCCGCTGGCGCATGGTGCGCCCGTGCATCACGGCAACCCCGTGGATATCGGCATCACGGATATCGGCCGCCCTGACTGGGGCGATCCGGCGCCGTTGCCGGATGACGAGGTGCCGGTGTTCTGGGCCTGTGGCGTGACCCCGCAGGTCGCGCTCGAGGCTGCGGCGCCACCGCTTTGCATCACGCACAGGCCGGGGCATATGCTGATCACCGACATTCCCGAAGATGCCGAAACGCCGGTCCTCGCGCCGGCACAATGATAAAACCGACCCCAACAAGGAGATGACTATGAAAACGCTTACCGGGTTTCTTGCTGCAACCACTGCGCTGGCGGCCCCCGCCATCGCGCAGGATCTTTCCGTCGTCGGCAGCTGGTCCAGCCTGCCGCTGCACCAGCAATACGAGGCACCCTTCTGGACCGAGACGCTGCCCGAGGCCTCGGGTGGCGAGATCAACGTGTCGTTGACCACGCATGACCAGATGAACCTCGGGGTGGGCGATGTCTATCGCCTGCTGGGGCAGGGCGTCTATGACGTGGGCATGACCGTGGCCGATTACGCCGTGGCCGATGCGCCCGAACTGGAAGGTCTCGACGTGCCGCTCGTCGCGCTGACCGCCGAAGAGGCGCGCGAGATGGTCGATGCCGCGCGCCCGATGGTCCACGACATCTTCCGTGATAGGTTCAACAGCCACGTTCTGGCCATCGCGCCCTATCCGCCGCAGGTGGTGTTCTGCAATGCGCCCGTCACCGAACTGGCCGACCTCGAGGGGCTCAAGGTGCGCGCCTCGGGGCGGATGACGGCGAATTTCCTCGAGGCGCTGGGCGCCGAGGGGATCAATGTCAGCTTTGGCGAGGTGCCCGGGGCGCTGCAAAGCGGCGTGGTTGATTGCGCCGTAACCGGTGCCGGATCGGGCTATTCAGCGGGCTGGTGGGAGGTCACGACACACCTTCTGCCGATCCCGCTGGGGGGTTGGGACAGCGTGGTGACGGCGATGAACCTCGATCGCTGGAACAGCCTCGACGCCGACACGCAAGAGCTGATCGAGACCGAGATCGTGACCGGGTTCGAGGACCCGGCCTGGAACACCGCGCAGGACGCCCTTGTCAACGACATCGCGTGCCTGACCGGCAATGGCGACTGCCCGTCGGGCGAGGCGCGCGACATGACGCTGGTCGAGGTGTCTGACGCCGATTTCGAGCATGCCCGCGAGGTTCTGGTCAGCGACGTGCTGCCCGCCTGGGCCGAGCGTGCCGGCGATGACTGGGCCAAGCGGTGGAACGACACCGTGGGCGAGGCCGTGGGCGTCAGCATCGAAGGCGTGAACTGAGCCATGCCGCCCGAGACCTCGACCGCCACTGCCCTGCTGCACGCGCTGCGCCGCGTCAATCGCGGCGTCGCGATCGCCGTCGGCCTGTTGCTGCTGGGATGTGCCGCGTTCGTGCTGTGCGACGTGGTGCTGCGGCAGGTCGGGGCCTCGTTCGGCGGCACCGACGAGATCAGCGGCTATGTCATGGCCATCGCCACGTCCTGGGGCATGGCCTATGCGCTGATGGAACTGGGCCATGTGCGCATCGACCTTGTCCGATCACGGGGCAGGGCGATGACGCGGTCGCTGTTCGACCTGTTCGCCCTGGCCACGCTTGCCGGCACCGTGACGCTGATCGCGTGGTACGCGTGGCCGGTGGTCGAACGCTCGCTTGCCAATGCCTCGCGCGCCAACACGCAGCTTGGAACGCCGCTGGCATTGGTGCAGGTGCCGTGGTTCGCGGGTTGGGTCTGGTTTGCCGCCGTTGCGTGGCTTACGCTGCTGTCGACGGCAATGCTGGTGCTGCGCGGCGATCACGCGGCGGTGGACCGGGCCATCGGGTCTCCGGCCGAAGCGGAGGGCGGTGAATGATCTCGTTCGTCACAATCGGCCTTCTGTTTCTGCTGGCGTTGTCGATCCCGGTTGGGATCGTGCTGTTCCTGCTCGGTTTCGGCCTCGACATGTTCTACAGTGCCTTCCCGCTGATCCGTGGGCTTGGCAACCTCGTGTGGTCCACCTCGAACAACCCGACGCTGATCGCGATCCCGTTCTTCGTGCTTCTGGGCGAGATCCTTGTGCGGTCGGGGATCGCCACGCGGACCTACGCCGCGCTCGACAAGTGGGTCAGCTGGTTGCCGGGAGGGCTGGTGCATGCCAATGTCGCGACCGCCACGATGTTCTCGGCCACCTCGGGCAGTTCGGTGGCGACCGCGGCGACCGTGGCGACCGTCGCCATGCCGCAGGCCGAAAAGCTGGGCTACGACCCCAAGCTGTTTTCGGGCGCGATCGCGGCGGGCGGAACGCTCGGCATCATGATCCCGCCCTCGATCAACCTGATCGTCTACGGCTTTCTCACGCAAAGTTCGATCCCGAAGCTTTTTCTTGCCGGGCTGGTGCCGGGGATCGGGCTTGCGCTGGCGTTCATGGCGATCACGGTCATCATCTGCCTGATCCGCCCCGATCTCGGCGGTGAACGCCGCCTTTATCCGTTCGTGAAGATGGTGCGTGCCCTGGCACAGCTTGTGCCCATCATCCTTTTGTTCACCGTCATCATCGGGGCGATCTACAAGGGCTGGGCCACCCCGACCGAGGCGGCATCGGTCGGCGTGTTCGGGGCATTCGTCATCGCCGCGCTGTTCGGGACGGTCAATCTCGACGTTCTGCGGCAAAGCTTGCTGGGGACGGTCAAGATCACGGCGATGATCATGCTGGTGGTGATGGGCGCGTCGTTCCTGAACTTTACCCTCGCTTCGGCGGGACTGGGGCAGGAATTGCAGGCGCTTCTGGGCGGGATGGGCCTGTCGCCGCTGGGCACGATCCTTGTGGTCGTCGGGATCTATATCGTGCTGGGGTTCTTCATCGAGACGCTGTCGCTGATGGTCGTGACGATCCCGATCATCGTGCCGCTTGTGGTGGCACAAGGATTCGACCCGATCTGGTTCGGCATCCTGATGATCGTGCTGATCGAGATGGCCCTCATCACGCCACCCGTGGGTCTGAACCTGTATGTCGTGCAGGGCGCGCGGCAAGGCGGCCGGATGAGCGAGGTGATGCTGGGCGCGGCCCCTTACGCGGTCACCATGCTGGTCATGGCGGGG
This sequence comes from Roseovarius tibetensis, assembly GCF_050896375.1. Taxonomy (NCBI): domain Bacteria; kingdom Pseudomonadati; phylum Pseudomonadota; class Alphaproteobacteria; order Rhodobacterales; family Roseobacteraceae; genus Roseovarius; species Roseovarius tibetensis. The sequence goes on along the minus strand of NZ_JBPBBB010000010.1, from coordinate 38,591 downwards.
CTGTTGATCGCGTTTCCGCAGATCGCGCTTTTCCTGCCCAATGCGGTTCAATAGGCCGGTATCCGGCACCGACGGGACATCTGATTTGTGACCGATGACAGCCAGACAGTACAGGACGCCGCGTTTCCCCGTATCGGCCGGGTGGGGCTGGACGGCATGCTCGTGTCCTTCGGTGATCGCCTGAGCGAGCCTGCCAACCGCGCCGCGCTGGCCTTTCGCGCGGCGGTGGAGGCCGCCACGCCCGCGGGGGTCGAGGAAAGCGCGACCTCGCTCGTCTCGGCCTTCCTGCGGTTCGATGCGCTGCATGTGGATTTCGACACCCTGCGCGCCGAGATCCGCGATCTGCTCGACAGCCGCGACTGGTATGCGGCCGGCCTGCCGGGTGGGCGCAGGTTGTGGCGTGTTCCCACCGTCTATGGCACCGATCTGGCCCCGCAACTGGCCGAGGCGGCCGAGGCGGCGGGCACGACCGCCGAGGCCGCCGCCGCGCAGATCGCCGGCACGCGCGTGCGCGTGCAGACCATCGGCTTTGCCCCCGGCCAGCCCTATCTGGGGGTGCTACCGCAGGCGTGGGATATCCCCCGCCAGACCGATCTGACCGACCGCGTGCCGATCGGCGCGCTCACCGTCGCGATCCGTCAGCTCGTGTTGTTTTCCGTCTCGACCCCCACCGGCTGGCGACATGTGGGGCAGACCGGGTTCCGCCCGTTCCGCCCCGAAGCGGACACGCCATTCGTGCTGCGCCCCGGCGACGACGTGCTGTTCGAGGCGGTGGATCGCGAGACCTACGAGCGACTGCGCGGTGATGGCCCCGATGGCGGTGCCGTCTCCGAGGTGATCCGATGAGCCGTCTGCTGATCGTGCATGCCGCCGGGCCGGGGATGAGCATTCAGGATGCGGGCCGGCCTGGCTATCTCGGGTTCGGCCTGTCGCGGGGCGGCGCGGCCGACATGCAGGCCCTGGCCGAGGGCGCGGCGCTGCTGCAGCAGGATGCGGGGCTTGCCGCGCTGGAATTGGCAGGCATGGGCGGCAGGTTCGAGGTGACGCAGGATACGCGCATCGCCCTTGCGGGTGCGCCGATGCGGGCCAGCATCGACGGTGCGCCCCTTGCCTGGAATGCGTCGCATCTGCTGCCCGCGGGCAGCCATCTGGACATCGGCGGGGCCACGCGCGGCGTTTACGGGTATCTGCATCTGGGCGGTGGACTCGATGTGACCCGACACCTTGGCGCACGGTCCGCGCATCTGGCCGCCGGGATCGGCGGGCTGGTCGAGGCGGGTGCGGCGCTGCCCGTCGGCACGGACATGACCGGTGGAGAGACCGGCCTGACGCTGCCCGAAGACCCCCGCTTCGACGGGGGTGAGGTGCGCGTGCTGACCGGCTTTCAGACCGGGTTTTTTCCCGACGATGAAATCGCGCGGTTCGAGGCCACGCAGTTCAGCCGCGACGCGCGCGGCAACCGGATGGGCGTGCGGATGGTTCCCGAGGGCGCGGGTTTTGCCAGCGCGGCGGGGCTGTCGGTCCTGTCCGAGGTGATCGTGCCCGGCGACATCCAGATCACCGGCGATGGCACACCCTTTGTCCTGCTGGCCGAATGCCAGACCACGGGCGGCTATCCCCGCATCGGGTCCGTGCTGCCCTGCGACCTGCCGCGCGTTGCGCAGGCCGCACCCGGCGCACGCCTGCGGTTTCGGTTTGTGACACCCGAGGAGGGCATGAGGATCGCGCGGGCCGCCGCCGCCACACGCACGGGGCTGCGATCGACCCTTCGCCCCCTGGTGCGCGACCCGCATGACATCCGCGATCTTCTGTCCTATCAACTGATCGACGGTGTCACCGCCGGTCACGATCAGGAGGATTGAACATGCAGACCAGTGTCGATCTCAACGCCGACATGAGCGAAAGCTTCGGGGCGTGGACCATGGGCGACGACGCGGCCCTGCTGGAGGTCGTCAGTTCCGCCAATGTCGCCTGCGGGTTCCATGCCGGCGACCCGGACGTGATGGCCCGGACCATGGCAAAGGCCGTGGCGTGCGATGTCGGGATCGGTGCCCATCCCGGTTTCGCCGACCTGCAGGGCTTTGGCCGGCGTCGCACCCATCTGGGGCATGAAACACTGGGCAACCTCGTTCGCTATCAGATCGGCGCGGCGCAGGCCATGGCGCGCGCCGCCGGCGGGACGGTGCGACATCTCAAGCTGCACGGCGCGCTTGCCAACATGGCGTCCGAGGATGCGGACCTCGCGCGGGCCGCCTACGAGGCCGCCCTGTCGATCGATCCCGAGATCATCCTCATGGTGCTTGCCGGCACCGCGCAAGAGGCGGCGGCACGTGATCTGGGCGCGCGCATGGCCTGCGAAATCTTTGCCGACCGCGCGTACAACGATGATTGCACGCTGGTGGACCGGCGCGAACCGGGCGCGGTGATCCATGACGCAAGGCACGCCGCCGACCGCGTTCTGGCGATGATACGTGCCGGGGCGATCATTTCCGCAAGCGGCGCCCATATTCCCACCCGTATCGACACGATCTGCCTGCACGGCGACACCCCCGAGGCCGTCGCCATCGCGCGGGCCCTGCGCGCAGAGCTGACATCCGGGGGGCTGCGTGTCGCCCGCTTCGACGGTGCGCGCCCATAGCGGCACGGACGGCTGTCTTTGGCAGGCAAGCATCCCGCCGGGCATGATCCGGATCAATGCACGGGCACGCGACTCGGGTCACACTCGATGGCGCAACAAGGAAAGGATATCCCATGTACAACCATGTTCTGGTTCCCGTGTCTTTCGACAACGATCGCGACAGCGCGGGCGCGCTGGCCGTGGCGCAGCGGCTTGTCTCGGATGACGGTCGCATCAGCCTGCTGCACGTGATCGAAGACGTGCCGAACTACGCCATCTCCTACATGCCGGAGGGGTTTCGCGAGCAGGCCCGCAAAGCCGTCGAGACCGAGCTGGCCGAGATCGCGGCAGCCTTGCCCAATGCCTCATCCCACGTCATAGAAGGACATTCCGGTCGCACGATCCTCGACTGGACCGAGAAGCACACGCCCGATTGCATCGTGATCGCCAGCCACCGACCGGGCATGCAGGACATGCTTCTGGGGTCCACGGCCGCGAAAGTGGTGCGTCATGCGAATTGTGCGGTCCACGTCATTCGCTGACCGGCAAGTCTTGCAAGGATCAATCCGCGCGCCCATCTCTTGTGGAAATCACGCACAGGAGGAATGTGATGCAGTGCCCTATCGATGGAGCGAAACTCGTTATCGCCGAACGCAGCGGTGTCGAGATCGACTATTGCCCCGAATGCCGGGGCGTCTGGCTCGACCGTGGGGAACTTGACAAGATCATTGACCGGTCCGCCCGTGAGGTGGCCCCACAGCGCCCGGACGACCGGTCCGAGGCGTATGGCAAGCCACGCAAGAAGCGCGAAAGCTTCCTTGGAGAGCTTTTCGATTTCTGATCGCCGCTTGATCTTCGGCGGGGCGGCGGCGTATCAGGTGGGATGGCCCATGCTGCGACCCTCGCCCTCGCCCTGATCATTGCGTCGCTGACCCTTGCGCCGCTGCCCCCCGGTCCGCCGGGTATCCCCGGACTTGACAAGATCGCGCATCTATCGGCTTTCGCGGTTCTTGTCGCGCCGCTGGCGTGGAAATATCCGCGCCACTGGATGATCGTTGCGGTGGCGGCGACGTGCTATGGCGGGATTATCGAGGTTGTGCAGCCCTATGTCGGTCGTGGCATGGAATTCGCGGATCTGCTGGCCGATGCGGCGGGCGCTGTTGCGGGATCGTGCATCGCGTCGCGGATCGGCGCGCGTCGCCGGATATCCTGAAAATCACAGTACTTGCGACATTCCGGCCATGCGGTGACACGCGGACGCGGATGTGCCGACACGCAGGCGTGACGGTCACTACGACACCGGGCTGAACCCGCCCTGGGCGGATGCCGCCGCCCCGCAATCGGTCGTCACAGCGGCCAGACAAGCAGCAGGATCGGGACGCTTACGGCCACGACAATGATCTCGAGCGGCAGGCCGAGTTTCCAGTAATCGCCGAAGCGAAAGCCACCGGGGCCAAGGATCAGGGTGTTGTTCTGGTGCCCGATGGGGGTCAGAAAGGCGCACGAGGCGCCGATCGCCACCGCCATCAGGAAGCTGTCGGGATTGACGTCCAGGCTTGCCGCGATGCCGATGGCTATGGGACACAGCACTGCCGCCGTCGCCGCGTTGTTCATGACGCTCGACAGGATGATCGTGGTGATCATGATCATCGTGAGCGCGGCAACGGCATTTCCCTGGGCGATGGTCATGACGAGGACGTTCGCCAGCAGTCCTGCCGCCTCGGTGGTCTGCATCGCCTCGGCGACCGGCATCAGCGCCGCCAGCAGCACGATCACCGGCCAGTCGATGCTTGAATAGATCTGACGCATCGGCACGGTGCGCGCCGCCATCGTGGCCACCACCCCGAGCGTAAAGGCCGCCGACGCCGGCAACAGCCCCGACGTCACAAGCGCGATGGACCCGAGCAGGATCGCCACAGCAAAGAGCGCCAGCCGCGCATCGGGCATGCGCAGCGCCCGCTCGTCCAACGGCACGCAGCCGGTTTCGTTGACGAACTCGAAGATCGCGTCCGACGGGCCGTGCATCAACAGCAGGTCACCCGATTTCAGCTTGAGATTGCGCAGCCGTGCATGCGGTGGCCGCGCCTCGCGTGAAACCGCCAGCAGGTTCAGCCCGAAGCGGGCCCGCAGGTTGATGTCGCTGGCCGACAGTCCGGCGATGGTCGATCCGGGCAGCACCGCCAGTTCGCGCAGCACGACGTCATCGTCCTTGCGCGGGCGGGTCTCGGCCTCGTCTTCGGTGCCATCGGCGCGTCCGCCGCGCAACTTTTCAAGGCTGGCGGGAAGCGATCGCCTGCGACCCGTCGCGGACCGATCTGTGTCTCGTGTCTGCGCCTTCTCGTCTGTCGGCGCGTCTTCGTCGGGCGCACGCTCTTCTTCGAGCTTGATACCAAGGACCGCCAACGCTTCGGCGAGGGCCGCGACCTCGGCCTCCAGCAACAGGACGTCATTTTCCCGGATCCGCCGTCCGCCATGCGGGGCCGTCATCCGGACATCGTTGCGCAACAGGCCGACGACCTGCGCATGGCTCTGCTCGAGTTCGGTTTCGAAGGCGCGCAAGGTCATGCCCACGGCCTTGCTGTCACGCGGCACGCGCACCTCGGTCAGGTAGGCGCCCGGATCGAAACTTTCGCCGCCCGATCCCTCGCGCTGCGGCACCAGCCGCCACCCGAGCAGCACGATGAACACGACACCGGCCAACGCGACCGCCGCACCGACCGGGGCAAAGTCGAACATCGCGAAAGGGCCGTATCCCGCATCGTCGCGAAAGCTGGACACGATCAGGTTCGGCGGCGTGCCGATCAGGGTCGTCATGCCGCCCAGGATCGTCCCGAAGGCCAGCGGCATCAGAACCTGTCCCGGCGTCAGGTCCAGCCGGTGCGACATCTTGATGGCCACGGGCATCAACAGCGCCATCGCGCCGACATTGTTCATGAAGCCGGACAGCGCCGCACCAAGCCCCAGCAGGACCGCCATGCTGGTCGCGCGCCCTGCCTTGCGCGGTATCACGCGGCGGGCCAGCCAGTCCACGGCGCCGGTATCCTTCAAGCCGCGGCTCAGGATCAGGACGCAGGCCACGGTGATCACCGCCGGGTGGCCAAAGCCGGCAAACGCCGCGTCCGGCGATACCAGCCCCGTAACCACGCATGCCATAAGCGCTGAAAGCGCCACGAAATCGTGTCGAAACCGGCCCCATAGCAGAACCAGCAGCATCGCCGCGATGATCGTGAAAATGAGGATCTGCGAGGGTGTCATGGGGCCAATGCCAGCTATCACGACTGCACCAGATCATCATGCACGTCCGGTTTCAACAGGACACGACCCGTATCAATCGGTGGCGGGTGATGACAGGCTGCCGAACATGTCGGCCACGGCAGGACCCTTGGCCCCGCCTGCACCGTTTTCAGGTCACGCCGTGCCCCGGCACGGCGCGGCCGTCGGTCGATGGAACACCCGGATCGCATCCGGGATTGGCGGCCGCACCCGGCCTTCTATGGTCAGCCCCGCGTCCATACCGGGGTGCCGGGCCGTTGCCTTGCAGGCAAAAGGACACTTCAAATCGCGCACGCCAGGTGCAATATGTCAAACGCGCCACGAGATCGTGGCCTGACGATGGATATCCCGTGCCTGCGGAAGGTGATGACGTGGCCGACGGTTTTCACAGATCGACGAAGGTAACCTCGAGCCACTGGGGCGCGTTCGAGGTGGACGTCGAGGACCACCGGATCGTTGCCACGCGGCCGTTCGGTGCCGATCCCGACCCGTCGCGCATACCCGACATCCTGCCGGCTGCCGTTCACCACGACACGCGGGTGGCGCGTCCGTCGATCCGGCGCGGCTGGCTGGAAACGCGCCGGCGTGACGGTCGCGGCACGGATGATTTCGTGGATGTTCCATGGGATGAAGCTTTCGACATCACCGCGGAAGAGATCGACCGCGTCCGTCGCACCCTTGGCAACGAGGCGATCTTCGGTGGCTCCTACGGTTGGGGGTCGGCCGGGCGCTTCCATCACGCCCAAAGCCAGGTTCATCGCTTTCTCAATTCCATCGGGGGCTACGTCGCCTCGTTCGGCAGCTATTCGACAGGATGCGCGCAATCGATCATGCCCCACGTGTTCGGGGTGAATTTCCTGAAGCTGCTATACGAGCATCAGGACGGGTGGCAGACGATCCACGACCACACCGAGACGCTGGTCATGTTCGGCGGGATCAATCCCAAGAACGCCCAGGTCAGCATGGGCGGGATCACCGAGCATGAAACCGCCGGCTGGTTCGACCGCTTTGCTGTCAAGGGAATGTACCGCGTCAACATCGGACCACAGCGGACCGATGCGCCGGACGGATGCGAGTGGCTGCCCGTTCGGCCGGCTTCGGATACGGCGCTCATGCTGGCGCTGGCGCATGTGCTGGAAAGCGAGGGCTTGACGGACCACGACTTCATCGATCGGTGCACCAGCGGTTTCGCGCGGTTCCGTCCCTACCTGATGGGCGAAACCGACGGCACGCCCAAGGACCCCGAATGGGCCGCACCGCTTTGCGGTGTCGCGCCCCAGACGGTCCGCGACCTGGCGCGTCGCATGGCCTCGACACGCACGCTCATCACCGTGGCATGGTCGCTTCAGCGGGGCGAGCACGGCGAACAGCCCTACTGGATGTCCGCCGTGCTCGCCGCGATGCTGGGACAGATCGGGCGTCCGGGCGGAGGGGTCGGGTATGGCTACGGCGCGATCGGGGGTGTGGGCAAGTCCATGCGCGGTCTGCGGGGCATGACCCTGTCGCAGCTCGAGAACCCGGTGCGCGCGACCATCCCCGTGGCCCGGATTGCCGACATGCTTCACAATCCCGGTCTGCCCTACGACTTCAATGGACGGCGCGAGACGTATCCGGATATCCGCCTGATCTACTGGGCCGGCGGCAACCCCTACCATCACCATCAGGATCTCAACGCCCTGCACGAGGCCTGGCAGCGTCCCGAGACGATCATCGTGAACGAGCCGTGGTGGACCGCGACCGCCAGGCGCGCCGACATCGTCTTTCCCGCCACCACGCCGTACGAGCGCGAGGATATCGGACGGACCAATCTTGACGATTACCTCTTTCACATGCCGCGGCTGATCCCGCCGGTGAACGAGGCGCGCGACGATTACGAGATCTTCTCGGGCCTCGCCCATCGTCTCGATGCAGGCCAGACATTTACCGAAGGTCGCAGCGCCAGTGACTGGATCGCGCGGCTCTATGCGGATTACCGCGATCTCGCCGCCGGGTCCGGCATCGAGGTGCCCGACCTCGACACGCTGAGACAGGTGAACTGGGTTCGATTGCCGATCCGGGCAGAGGGACCGAACCGGACGTTCTTTGCCCCGTTTCGGGACAACCCGGACGCATGCCCGCTGGCCACGCCCTCGGGCCGGATCGAGATCTTTTCTGAGACGATAGACGGGTTTGGCTATGATGACTGCCCGGGCCATCCGGTCTGGCTTCCGCCTTCGGAATGGCTGGGGGCCGCCACATCCGCAGCCCCCCTGCATCTGGTTTCGCCGCAGCCCGGCGACAAGCTTCACAGCCAGCTTGAAAGCGCGCTTGCAGATATCGATGACGCGCGCCCTGAAACGCTGGTCATCCATCCCGAAGACGCGACACCGCGAGGCATCATAACCGGCGATGTGCTGCGCGTGTTCAATTCACGTGGTGCCTGCCGCGCCCGCGCGCTTGTCACCAAGGACATATCTCCGGGCGTGGTGGCGCTGCCGACCGGGGCTTGGTTCGGAGATCCGGGAAACAATATCGACCCCGATGGAAATCCGAACGTTCTCACCAAGGATGTGGGAACATCGCGTCTCGGTCAGGGGTGCAGCGCGCATACGGCGCTGGTTGACGTGGCTGGCCTTGGCGCTTGCCCCGAATGAGGCCGGCGCCCTGTGGCCAGGGCTAGGACGAGTTTGCGGATGAGTTCCTTCGTTCGTGAGCGCGGGACTCGCGGTCCGGCCATTCGCCGGGCTGCGGGCTGGTAACCGGGCGGGGGTTGAAGCGTCTGCCGGTAGATCCGGGTGAGGGCCAGCCGCTTCCAGATGACGAGGATCGCGAGAATGACGAACCGCGTCAGCAACGTCGCCGTGGCCATGCCGCCGATCATCGGGGCGGCGATGCGTCGCATCACCTCCGATCCGGTCACATCGCCACACATGATGAGGCCGAGGCCCGCGAAGATCGTGGCGACCGTCATCAGCTTGGGCCGCAGCCGCAGAAGCGCGCCGTCGAAGACCGCAACGTACCATCCGCGACGCACACTATGACCTGTTCCGCCCGCCCGGTGCGGATCACCACCTCGGACGGCACGGTCAGCGCCGCGCGTCGACATTGTCGAATCGCAGCCGCAGCTTGAGTGTGCGCGTCTCGGGGTCAAGCTCGGGAACATCTAGTCGATCTCGCCTGCAAACACGTCTTCTGGCAGATGCTCGATGCGCGCGGTGGCGCTGCGCATGCCGATGGCGTTGACCCCGGCGACCGAGAGCGTGACCGGACCAGAGGGACGCCGCCGAAGATCACCACTGCCAAGACGAGCAGCCAGAGGATGCCGGGAAACCACACCAACCCGTACAAGCCGCCCTGCATGTGCCGCTGTGCGGCGACCGGAGCCCTCAACACGTCAGCGGCGGTAGCGAGGAAGGGCATTGCATTCCGATGACGCCGGTATCGTGCATTGGCGAGGACCGGGCGGGGATATGAAGTTAGATGGTCTCCACGTCCGGCGCCTCGTCGTGTTCGCACCGCGCTGCGATCCCGGCCGGGGGCCGCGGCCGGATGCCGTGCGTGCGGGGTCGTCCGCGCGAAACGGGGTGGGACTTGGGCTTCGGTCTTCTCAACGCCCGAGGAAGCTGCGGATCAGCGCCACGATGACAGACAGGACGACCGAGACAAGAATGGCACTGGTCACTGGAACGTAGAGCGTGAAGCTTTCACGCTCTATCACGATATCGCCGGGCAGCCGCCCCAGCCCGAGCCGTGACAGCGGCCCCCAGAGCAGACCGATGACGACCAGCACGATGCCGGCGAGGATCAGATAGCGCGCCATGCCGGCAAGATAGGGAAGCCGGCGACGGCTGTGAAGGGGCACGGTCGGCCATTCGCGCTCAGACCGTCGGGGTGTGCCCGAAATCTTTGAAAGATTTCGGTCCGATTTCTTTCGAAGAAATCGGGCGCGCGGAGCCAGCGGTGAGCCAGCGGACCGGGGCGCGATTGCAGAAGATCACGATCTGCCCGGAGTTCTCGGCCACCTGATAGCCACGGCGCTGGATCTCGCGCATGAACAACGCCATGCCCGCGAAGCGTGACATAGTGAGGTGCGGTTGGGCCGCAGGCCCAATCAATCGCTCCGGGGGAGCGATTGAAGCGCCGAACGCCTTGCGCCGGATCACGCCGCCCTGCTGCACGGCCTTGGACGTGAAGAGATCATGCAGCCAGACCTCGGGTGTGAGGGGAGAGTTGCGGTTTTTGCCTGCGAGCAGAGTGATGCGTGCCTGGTCACGGTGTGGTGAGGGATGTTCAAGTTCTTGTGTATTGGCAAAAACTCGCCTAGGCTATTAATAATATGGAAATAAGTGCTTGAGTAGACTATGATATTTTTCGCTGTGGGGAAACGATTCGACGCTCTTAAAGAGATACAGGGCTTAGATCATAAAGTAGCCACTCCTTGTCAGGCGGAATCCTATCTTGAGGCGCTGAACATGATGGAGACTTTGAGTGAAAAAGGATTCAATCATGTAAAGGATTGTTACGGCTGGGTAGAACTCGGCATTGATGACCTGTGGATCTACATCTGGCGGTGTATAGTGGTGCACTACCTCATCCCGGGAAATGGAAGGGGAGAGACTTTTTCTGCATCCATCATAAAGTCACAATTTTGCCCTGAAGGGTTGAAAGTGTCCCAAATAACGAATGCGATCGCTTTAGAGCGTTTAAGGAGCGCCAGTCAGTATAGAGAGTGGGAATAAAAATGGTTGAAGCTGAAACGATACGAGAGTTTCGTAATCGAGTTTCCAACAAGCTTGCTAGGAAGAAATACGCGCTGAAGGTTGAGGCGCGGAATCATGCTATGCTATTCATTAACTCTGTTCTTGATGCGAACAACGCATCAGTTGAGGAGTACTCTGGCTATGCGGTAGTAGACCGAAGTGAACTTGTGGGGCTTCTTCAACGCGATCCAAGATTCTTTCCAAGTAGGTCCGTTTTGTCTTCTGTGATTGAAGCAAGCGAAGCCGAGTTATCTAGTAATATTTTACATCAGTATCGGTTGTCGCTCGAGTTTTTGGATATGGTTAGTCGCTTGGAAGCATTAGAAACTTCAAGTACTACTAATAGAAGAAAGGTTAAATTTGAGGAGTTTCCTCTTATAGCCCAATATAGCAAGTATAAATATCTATTTCAATAATGGGTATCTCCTCAATTGATATGATTGGGTTTTTGTCTGGCGTTGCCGGAGTTGTTGGTTCTTTGCTATTAGTAATCCCAACATTAAGGTCCTACAACTCTCGTCGGGCAGACTTGATGGCTGCCCTGCTCACACCGCGAGTGAAGAGTGCAACTAATAACTCCAGAGATGTAGTTCGAAGAAATCTTCAACAGCTTGTGGTAAGGGAAAGAATTTTTAATATCTTGGGAATTTTCTTCATTTTTCTCAGCTTTGTTTTTGTCATTATTGGTTCGATGAAATGAAAATTCACATTCATTGATCAAATCAGTCGTTTTTAGGTGATTTGTCGATGTCATCTTCGACGCTTCACATTCCCGCCCCGCTGTCCCGGCCTGCCGGCGGTGGAGCGGCCCTTGCCCTTGGTGGCCTCGGCGGAGGCTTTTTCCACCGCTTGCTGGCGGGCCAAGGGATCATCCGCCACCGCGAGGTCCACCGCTTCCAGCCGCTTGACCTCGTCGCGCAGGCGGGCGGCTTCCTCGAATTCGAGGTTTTCGGCGGCTTTGCGCATGTCGGTGCGCAGCCCGTCGAGATGGGCTTGCAGGTTGCCGCCCGCAGGCGTGTCGACCTTTGCGGTCACGCGGTTCATGTCCACGTCGCCCTTGTAGAGCCCCTGCAGCACGTCATCGACGTTCTTGCGGATGGTCTCGGGGGTGATGCCGTGTTCCTCGTTATAGGCGATCTGCTTGGCGCGGCGGCGGTCGGTCTCACCCATGGCGCGCTCCATCGAGCCGGTGATGCGGTCGGCATACATGATGACGCGGCCTTCGGAATTGCGGGCCGCCCGTCCGATGGTCTGGATCAGTGACGTCTCCGAGCGCAGGAAGCCTTCCTTGTCGGCATCAAGGATCGCCACCAGCCCGCATTCGGGAATATCCAGCCCCTCGCGCAGCAGGTTGATCCCCACCAGCACGTCGAAGGCGCCGAGGCGCAGATCGCGCAGGATCTCGATCCGCTCGATCGTGTCGATCTCGGAATGCATGTAGCGCACGCGGATACCCTGTTCGTGCAGGTATTCGGTCAGGTCCTCGGCCATGCGTTTCGTCAGTGTCGTACACAGCGTGCGGTAGCCCGCCTGGCTGACGCGGCGCACCTCGTCGAGCAGGTCGTCGACCTGGGTGTCGACGGGCCGGATCTCGATATAGGGGTCGATCAGGCCGGTGGGGCGGATCACCTGTTCGGTGAAGACGCCGCCCGATTGCTCCATCTCCCACGCCGCCGGGGTGGCCGAGACGAAGACCGATTGCGGGCGCATGGCGTTCCATTCCTCGAACTTGAGCGGTCGGTTGTCCATGCAGGACGGCAGGCGGAAGCCATGTTCGGCCAGCGTCATCTTGCGCCGGAAGTCGCCCTTGTACATGCCGCCGATCTGCGGAACCGAGACGTGGGATTCGTCGGCAAAGACGATGGCGTTGTCGGGGATGAATTCGAACAGGGTGGGCGGCGGCTCGCCCGGGGCGCGGCCCGTCAGGTAGCGCGAATAGTTCTCGATCCCGTTGCAGACGCCGGTCGCCTCGAGCATTTCCAGATCGAACTGCGTGCGCTGTTCCAGCCGCTGCGCCTCGAGCAGCTTTCCCTCGCCCACCAACTGATCGAGCCGGGTGCGCAGCTCTTTCTTGATGTTGATGATGGCCTGCTGGATCGTCGGTTTCGGCGTGACGTAATGCGAATTGGCGTAGACGCGGATCTTGTCGAAGGTGCCGGTCTTCTCGCCGGTCAGCGGGTCGAATTCGGTGATCGCCTCAAGCTCGTCGCCGAAGAAGGACAGCCGCCACGCGCGATCCTCGAGGTGGGCGGGGAAGATTTCAAGGGAATCGCCCCGGACCCGGAAGCTGCCGCGCTGGAAGGCCTGATCGTTGCGCTTGTATTGCTGGGCCACCAGATCGGCCATGATCTTGCGCTGGTCGTAGTCATTGCCGACATGCAGATCCTGGGTCATTGCGCCGTAGGTCTCGACCGAGCCGATGCCGTAGATGCACGAGACCGAGGCGACGATGATCACGTCGTCGCGTTCCAGCAGGGCGCGGGTGGCCGAGTGGCGCATGCGGTCGATCTGTTCGTTGATCTGGGATTCCTTCTCGATGAAGGTGTCCGAGCGCGGCACGTAGGCCTCGGGCTGGTAGTAGTCGTAATAGCTGACGAAATACTCGACCGCGTTGTCGGGAAAGAAGCCCTTGAACTCGCCGTAAAGCTGCGCGGCCAGCGTCTTGTTGGGGGCGAGGATGATGGCCGGGCGCTGCGTCTCCTCGATGACCTTGCCCATGGTGAAGGTCTTGCCGGTGCCGGTGGCGCCCAGGAGAACCTGGTCGCGCTCGCCACCCAGCACGCCGCTGCTGAGTTCTGCAATCGCGGTGGGCTGGTCGCCCGCCGGTTCGAACTCGGTCGCCATGACGAAGCGCTTGCCACCTTCGAGTTTTTCGCGCGTCGCGACATCGGGGGCGGGGTGGGCCAGAACCGCTTCGGTCTTGTCGGAATGGGCGTAGGGCATGGGCGTCTCCTTGACGCGTAATGTGTCACCCGGACGGGGAGATGCAAGGGCCGGGTGTCTCGCGGCCAGGCCGGTGTGCGGCCCGACAGGGCCTAGGGAACGGCGCAAGACCGGTCGCCGTCACAGGACGGGCGCATCATGCCCGGAAGAGAAGGGACCATGATGACGGAGACGCATCAGGGGCAGTGTTTCTGCGGCGCGGTCGGGATCAGGCCCACCGCGCGGCCAGCCGCCGACGGTTGTCGCGGGCGGTGCCGGTCAGGGGCGTGATCGCCGCGATCATGATCTCGTCGAGGCGCTGCCCGGCCATCGCCGCCGTGCCGGCATCGGTGGCGGCGCCCATCAGTGCGGGGCCTTTTTCGCTGAACATGCGCTGCGTCTCGTCCATGCGGACGGGCCAAAGCCCCACCATACCGGCCAGCCGCATCGCGACGACCATCTGTGTCTCTGCCAACAGCTGAAAGCTGGGCACGAGGATATTGTTCATGTGAAGGTGGGACATCGGATACATTTTCAATCGCTCCTTGATACAGATTTCTCTGGATAACACAGCATATGCTGCGATGCAGCATTTTTGTGCCCTGCCCATAATCTTGTCGGTGTCGCCGCTGTGTGCCGGGTCGCGGGGCAGCGCGTCTCTCCGTTTGGGGGCGCCCCGTGCCGGTCCAACCCTGGAAATCGGGACAGCGTGGCGGTTCACGCCCGATTCGCCGTGCGCGTCGAATCGATGTGCAGGACGATTGTTCGCGCCAACCTGTCGCCCGCGCCGCGCCCGACCTTGTCATCCTGCACGCAATTTTCGTGCTGGACGGGCGGCATTTTTTTGCTTTATGAACTCTGAGGCTGGAGGGGCGCGCGACCGGTAAACCGCGCAATCGTCTTGGGAAACTGGCGGTGTAAAGAAATTTACCAAGCGCGCGGGCACGGACAAGACAATGTTTACATGATTTTAATCGGTTGCTTGACCCGTGTTAATTTGGTGACAGTGCTGAAGTATAGTATGCGACAGAATGCAATGATCATCCGGTTCGGTCCGGATGGCCAAGGGATGGAGGGCTTCAAACTATGAACGACGCTACACGAGGAAACGCAGCCGACACGACTGGGTTCCATATCGACGCCGAGACATACGCGCGGATGTACGAGGAATCGATCACCGATCCCGAGGGCTTCTGGGGGGAACATGGCAAACGGCTCGACTGGATCAAGCCGTACACGAAGGTGAAGAATACCTCGTTCGACTTCGACAATGTCTCGATCAAGTGGTTCGAGGACGGCACGCTCAACGTCGCGGCAAATTGCATCGACCGGCATCTGGAGACGCGCGGCGATCAAACCGCCATCATCTGGGAGCTGGATGACCCCAAGGACGAGGCGCTGCACATCTCCTACAAGGAATTGCACGCGCAGACCTGCAAGATGGCCAATGTCCTGAAATCCATGGGCGTGGGGCGCGGCGACCGCGTGGTGATCTACCTGCCGATGATCCCCGAAGCGGCATATGCGATGCTGGCCTGCGCGCGGATCGGGGCGATCCATTCGATCGTGTTCGCCGGGTTCTCGCCCGACGCGCTGGGCGCGCGGATCAACGGCTGCGACGCGAAGGTGGTGATCACCGCCGATGCCGCCCCGCGCGGCGGACGCGCGACCAAGCTGAAGGACAACGTCAACCAGGCGCTGCTGCATGACACGCGGGACGTCAAGTCCCTCGTGGTCAAGCGCACCGGGCAGCAGGTGGCATGGCGCCGCGATCTCGATTTCTGGTGGCACGAGGAGGCCGAGAAGGTCGAGGCCGATTGCCCCGCGGAAGAAATGAACGCCGAGGATCCGCTGTTCATCCTCTACACCTCGGGGTCCACCGGGCAGCCCAAGGGCGTGGTGCACACATCGGGCGGATATCTGGCCTTTGCGTCGATGACGCATGAATACGTCTTCGACTACCATCCGGGCGATGTCTATTGGTGCACCGCCGATGTCGGCTGGGTCACCGGCCACAGCTATATCGTCTATGGTCCACTGGCCAACGGTGCGACCACGCTGATGTTCGAGGGCGTGCCGACATGGCCCGATGCGGGCCGGTTCTGGCAGGTCTGCGAAAAGCACAAGGTGACGCAGTTCTACACCGCGCCCACGGCGATCCGCGCGCTGATGAGCAAGGGCACAGAGCCCGTTGAGGGCAGCGATCTGAGCAGCCTGCGCATCCTTGGCTCAGTCGGCGAACCGATCAATCCCGAGGCATGGAACTGGTACAACGAGAATGTCGGCAAGGGGCGCTGCCCGATCGTCGACACCTTTTGGCAGACCGAGACGGGTGGCATCCTGATCACGCCGCTGCCGGGCATCAAGCGCGAGCAGAAGCCGGGATCGGCCACCAAGCCGTTCTTCGGCGTGCAGCCCGTCGTGCTGGAGGCGGAATCCGGCAAGGAAATCACCGAGACCGAAGCCGCTGGCGTGCTGGCCATGAAGGACAGCTGGCCGGGGCAGATGCGCACCGTCTGGGGCGATCACGACCGGTTCAGGGCGACCTATTTCCAGCAATACAAGGGCTATTACTTTACCGGCGATGGCTGCAAGCGCGATGCGGACGGCGATTACTGGATCACCGGCCGGGTCGACGACGTGATCAACGTCTCGGGCCACCGCATGGGCACAGCCGAGGTCGAGAGCGCGCTGGTCGCGCATCAGCATGTCAGCGAAGCGGCGGTCGTGGGCTATCCGCATGACGTCAAGGGGCAGGGCATCTACTGCTACGTGACCTTGATGGACGGGGTCGAGGCGACGGACGAGCTTCGGACCGAACTGCAGAACTGGGTGCGCACCGAGATCGGGCCGATCGCCAAGCCGGACATCATCCAGTGGGCGCCGGGCCTGCCCAAGACCCGTTCCGGCAAGATCATGCGCCGCATCCTGCGCAAGATTGCCGAGAACGAGTATGACAGCCTTGGTGACACCTCGACGCTGGCAGACCCGTCGGTGGTCGATGACCTCATCGCCAATCGTGCTGGCTGAGCGGAGGGGACAATCATGGACGGAACCGACGTGACCCCTGCGAATCTCATCCTTCTCGGGCCTCCGGGCGCGGGAAAGGGCACGCAGGCGCGGATGCTGGAAGAGGAATTCGGCCTCGTGCAGCTGTCGACCGGGGATCTTCTGCGCGCTGCCGTGGCGGCGGGCACCCCGGCCGGCAAGCAGGCCAAGGCAGTCATGGAGGCGGGCGATCTGGTCAGCGACGAGATCGTCATCGCCATCCTGCGTGACCGTCTGTCCGAGGGCGATTGTGCCAACGGCGTGATCCTTGACGGCTTTCCGCGCACCACGGTGCAGGCCGAGGCGCTGGATGCGCTGATGTTTGACATGGATCAGAGGATTCGCGCCGCGATCAGCCTAGACGTGGATGATGCCGCGATGGTCGAGCGGATCTCGGGCCGCTACACCTGCGGGAAATGTGGCGAAGGGTATCATGACAAGTTCAAGACGCCGCAGGTGGACGGCGTCTGCGACAAGTGCGGCGGCACCGAGATGAAGCGCCGCGCCGATGACAATGCGGAGACCGTGGAAAGCCGTCTGACGGCGTATCACGCACAGACCGCGCCGCTGATCGACTACTATGACGGCAAGGGCGTGCTTGCCCGTGTCGACGCCATGGGCGGGATCGACAGCGTGGCCCGCGAACTGAACACGGTGGTCAAGCAGGCCACTGCGTAAGGAAACGTCCGTTTCGGGATGGTCCCGGACGGGCAGGAGGACGCCTTTGACAGAGGGAGGACATATTTTGTCTGACAAAGCGAAAGACAAGGCCGCCGCCGATGCCTATTGGAAAACCAACGTGCGCATCATTCTTATCAGCCTGGTGATCTGGGCCCTCGTCTCGTTCGGCTTCGGCATATTGCTGCGTCCGATGCTGTCGGGAATATCCGTGGGCGGAACCGATCTGGGCTTCTGGTTCGCACAGCAGGGGTCGATCCTCGTCTTTCTGGCGCTGATCTTCTTCTACGCCTGGCGGATGAACAGGCTCGATGCCGAACACGGCGTCGGTGAAGAGTAAAAGGGGCAGGAACACATGGATCAGTTTACACTCAACCTGATATTCGTGGGCGCATCCTTCGCCCTCTATATCGGGATCGCGGTCTGGGCACGTGCCGGATCGACCTCGGAATTCTATGCCGCCGGGCGCGGGATTCATCCCGTCACCAACGGCATGGCCACGGCGGCCGACTGGATGTCGGCGGCCTCGTTCATCTCGATGGCGGGTCTCATCGCCTTCACCGGCTACGACAACTCGTCGTTCCTGATGGGCTGGACCGGCGGGTACGTTCTGCTGGCGCTTCTGCTGGCCCCCTACCTGCGCAAGTTCGGCAAATACACGGTCAGCGAGTTCATCGGCGACCGGTTCTACAGCCCGACCGCGCGTCTGGTCGCCGTGATCTGCCTTATCGTGGCGTCGCTGACCTACGTGATCGGCCAGATGACCGGCGTCGGCGTGGCCTTTGGCCGCTTTCTGGAGGTCAGCAACACGCTCGGCCTGCTGATCGGCGCCTGTGTGGTCTTTGCCTATGCGGTCTTTGGCGGCATGAAGGGCGTGACCTACACGCAGGTGGCACAATATATCGTGCTGATCTCGGCCTACACGATTCCGGCCGTGTTCATCTCGCTGCAACTGACCGGCAATCCGATCCCGGCGCTCGGCCTCTTCGGCGAGCATCAGGCCTCGGGCATGCCGCTGCTGGAAAAGCTCGACCAGATCGTGACCGAGCTTGGCTTCAGGGAATATACCGCGCATCACGGTGACACGCTCAACATGGTGCTTTTCACCCTGTCGCTGATGATCGGCACCGCCGGTCTGCCGCACGTCATCATGCGCTTCTTCACCGTGCCGCGCGTGGCCGATGCGCGCTGGTCGGCCGGTTGGGCGCTGGTCTTCATCGCCCTGCTTTACCTGACGGCCCCGGCCGTGGGTGCCATGGCGCGTCTGAACATCACCGACCTGATGTGGCCCGAGGGCACCGACGGGCAGGCCGTCTCGACCCAGCAGATCGCGGAAGACCCCGCCTATGACTGGATGGCGACCTGGCAGCAGACCGGCCTTCTGGGCTGGGAGGACAAGAACGACGACGGACGCATCCAGTACTACAACGATGCCGATGCGGACATGCAGGCCCGTGCCGCGGAAGAAGGCTGGGAGGGCAACGAGTTCACCAACTTCAACCGCGACATCCTTGTGCTCGCCAACCCCGAGATCGCCAACCTGCCGGGCTGGGTGATCGGTCTGGTGGCCGCGGGTGGTATCGCTGCCGCGCTGTCCACCGCGGCGGGTCTGTTGCTCGCCATTTCCTCGGCGGTCAGCCACGACCTGGTGAAGGGGCGCTTCAACCCCAACATCTCGGAGAAGGGCGAACTTCTGTCGGCGCGGATCGCGATGGCGGCGGCGATCGTCGTGGCCTCGTATCTGGGCCTCAACCCGCCGGGTTTTGCGGCGCAGACGGTGGCCCTGGCCTTCGGGATCGCGGCGGCGTCGCTCTTCCCGGTGCTGATGATGGGCATCTTTACCAAGGTGAACAACAAGGGCGCCGTGGCGGGCATGCTGTCCGGTCTGATCGTGACGCTGGTCTACATCTTCCTGCACAAGGGCTGGTTCTTCATCCCCGACACCAACAGCTTCACGGATGCCGATCCGCTGCTTGGCACGATCAAGTCCACGTCCTTCGGGGCTGTCGGGGCGATGATCAACTTCATCGTGGCGTTCACCGTCTCGAAGATGACGGCGCCGATCCCGCAAGAGATCGACGATCTGGTCGAAAGCGTGCGGGTGCCCAAGGGCGCGGCCGCAGCAGCAGCCGACCACTGAACATGACGGGCGGGGGCGGCATGTGCCGCCCCCGTGCCTTTCGCCCGCCGGTATTTGCGGCACGCACCGGGCGCTTTTAGATCATTTTCCCTCAGACCCGAACGGAGCCGGCCGGCATGCACGACACGGACCCCGCCCTGATCGAGACCCTGTGCCGCTTTGCGCCGTTCGATGACCTGTCCGAGGATCTGCGCGCGCGGATCGCCCCGGACCTGATCCGCGTCGAGGTCGCGGCGGACGAGACGCTGTTGTCCAAGGGGGACACGCTCGACGGGCTATACGTGATCGAGAGCGGGGGCTTCGACATGCAGGCCGGCACGCAGGACCTCGTGGCGCATCGCGGCCCCGGCGAGATCATGGGCGAGCGTGGCCTGCTGCGCGACGGGACCGCGCAACTGAACATCCAATCGACCGAGGCGTCGCGCCTGATCCTGATCCCCAAGGCGCATTTCGATGCGCTGATGACGCGCTGCGATACCGTGGCACGCTGGTTCGAGCGCGCCCGCCCCACCGATCCAGCCGATCCCGGACCCTATGCGACCGGGCTGACCGCGTTGCAGGTGTCCGACCTGATGGCGAAGACGCCCGTCACCTGCGCACCGGACGCCACGATTTCAGAGGTCGCGCGGCTGATGCGCCATCACGTCATATCCTCTGTCGTGGTGATGCAGGACGACTATCTTGCCGGGATCATCACCGTGCATGACCTGAGCAACCGGGTACTGGCCGAGGATCTGGACGGCACGATCACGGTGGCCCAGGTCATGACCCCCGATCCGGTGACCATCGCGCCCGATCGCCTTGGCCTCGACGCGCTGATGAAGCTGGCCGAGCTTGGCGTCAATCACCTGCCCGTCGAACGTGGCGGCCGCGTTGTGGGGATGATCGGCAAGACCGATCTTTTCCGGCAACAGGCCGCCACCGCCAGCCACATGGTCGCCGATATCGCAAGTGCGGCGTCGGCGCAGGACATGGCGCATGTGATGGAACGGGTGCCCGGCCTTCTGGCGCAGCTTGTACAGGCGGGCGTCAAGCCCGGCTCGATCACCCGGCGGATCACCGATATCACCGACGCGATCACCCGCCGTCTTCTGACGCTGGCCGAGGAAAAGCTCGGGCCGCCGCCGGTTCCGTATCTCTGGGCCGCCTGCGGCAGCCAGGGCCGGCGCGAGCAGACCGGCGTCAGCGATCAGGACAACTGCCTGATCCTCGACGATTCCTTCACACCCGAGCATGATGCCTATTTCGCCGAGCTGGCGAAATACGTCAGCGACGGTCTGGACGTGTGCGGGTTCTTCTACTGTCCCGGCGACATGATGGCGACCAACCCGCGCTGGCGACAGCCGCGCCGCGTGTGGCGCGAGTATTTCGCCCGCTGGATCCGACAGCCCGACAACGAGGCGCAGATGCTGGCCTCGGTCATGTTCGACCTGCGCGCCATTTCGGGCGAGACTGCCTTGTTCGAGAACCTGCAGGAAGAGGTGCTGGCAAAGGCCAGAAAGAACTCGATCTTCGTGGCGCACATGATCTCGAACTCGCTCAAGCATACCGTGCCGCTGGGGTTCTTTCGCGGGTTCTCGCTGATCCGGTCGGGCGAAAACCGCAACACCATCGACCTCAAGGCGTCCGGTGTGGTGCCGATTGTCGATCTCGGGCGCATCTATGCGCTTTTGGGATCGTTGGCCGCCTCGGGCACACGCGAGCGGATTGAGGGCGCGCGCGATGCCGGGGTGATCTCGGAAAGCGGGGCGCATGATCTTCTGGACGCCTATGACCTGATCGCCGAGACGCGGCTGCGCCACCAGGCAGGGCAGGTCGCCCGCGGCGAGGCGCCGAACAATTTCATGAACCCCGCCGAAATGTCGGATCTGGAACGCAATCACTTGCGCGACGCCTTCATGGTGGTCAAGACGATGCAATCGGCCATCGGGCAATCCAGAGGGGCACGCGAGTAGATCATGTTTTTCGAGCTTGTCGCGACAATCGCCGCAGGGATGGCGGCCGCCGGTCTGGCACTCATCGCCGGGCATCTCAGCGGCGGGCGTCTGCCGCGCTGGTTCATACCGGTGGCCGCGGGGGCGGCGATGCTGGGCTACGCCATCTGGTCGGAATACACATGGGCCGCGCGCACGGTCGAGGGGTTGCCGGACGGCGTGGAGGTGCTGACGACAGTCGAGGAGACGCGGTTCTGGAAGCCCTGGACCTATGTCGTGCCACAGACCACCCGGCTCATGGCGCTGGACCGCGAGGGGGTGCTGAGAAACCCCGATGCAACCGGTATCCTGCTGGCGGATGTCTATCTTTTCGCGCGCTGGACGCCGCCTGCGAAGCGCCCGCAGCTTGTCGATTGCAAGGCCGGCGCGCGGGCCGATGTCAGCAGCGCGGCACTTGCCGATCCGGACCAGGCCACATGGAGGAGTGTGGACGCGGACGACCCGCTGATGGAGGCGCTGTGCCAGTCATGAGGCAGGCAGGCATGACCGGGAGAGGAGGCCCGCAATGTCGCAAAAGACCGTTCTGCTCGTCGAGGACGAGGATAACATCGCGCTTGCGCTCACCCATCTGATCGGGCGGGCCGGCTACACGCTGCGCCGCGAGGCGACGGGCAATGCCGCGCTTGACGCGCTGCGCGACGAGCGGCCCGATCTCGTGGTGCTCGACGTGATGCTGCCCGAACGCTCAGGGTATGAAATCTGCGAGATCATCCGCCGCGATCCCGACCTTGCGGGGATCAAGGTCCTGATGATCACCGCCGGGGGAGGCGATGTGGAACGCCGCAAGGGGCTGGCCGTGGGCGCGGACGCCTTCATGACAAAACCGTTCGCGACCGCCGATCTGACCGCGCGGATCACCGAATTGCTGGGAGAGGACGGCGATGATTGACCGGCTGACCGAACGTCTCGGGTTGCGCCTGCGGTTTGCCTTGTTCTTCGCGGCGCTCGGGCTTGGCGGGTCGGCCCTGATTGTCGCGGGGCTCTGGGTCGGTCATGCCCGTGCCGGCGGGGATCTGGACGGCTACGTGATCGCGGGGGTGCTGGCAGGGGCCGGTGTGCTGGGCCTGTCCGTCTGGATCGGGCTTCTCTTCGACGAGAATGTCGCAAAGCCGATCCTCAGCCTTGCTTCGGATCTGACCACGCGCGCCCGCGCCGATGTTGACCTGGAGATTGACGAGAGCGAGGCCAGGCATCTCAGCAGTCTTGCGCCCGCCGCCAACGCGATCAACGATGCATTGTCCGAGGCGCGCGCCGCCCGCCAACGCGCCGTCGAGCGTGAGACCGCCCGCATCGCCCGCGAAAAGGCGCTGTTCGAGGCGCTGTTTCGCGATCTGGGAGAGGGCGCGGTGGTGGCCACGCCCGACAATCGCGTGATGCTTTATAACCGCATGGCGCAGGATCTGCTGGGCGATATCGGGCTGGACCGGCCGCTTTCCGCCTTTCTGCGGCCCGAGCCGATCATGGACGCGCTGTCGCGCATGCAAAAGGCCCGCGTGCGCGGCGAGGTCACCGCCGAGACGTTTCTGGCGGCTTCGGCGGATGGCACCCGGTTTCTTCTGGGGCGCGTCAGCCCGATCCTGTCGGACGAGGAACTGTCAGGCCATGTCCTGATCTTTCAGGACGCGACCGAGGATCTCAGCGCGCATGCCCGGCATGATCACCTGTTCATGACCTTGATGGAGGGGGTTCGCCGCCCCGCCGGCACCATCGGCGCGCTGCTGGATCTCATGCAATCGGACGAGGATCTGCCGGCCGAGACGCAGGCGCAGGTCCGCCGGGGCATCGAGGACGAGGTCGCACGGCTGTTTGCCTGTCTCGACGAGATGGGCGAACGGCACGCGGCGATCAAGTCGCGCCGCTGGCCGATGTCGCCGGTGGCCGCCGCCCATATCTTTGACGGGATCCGGGCCGGGGCCGACACGCCGCTCGACACACCCCGCAGCGAGGCGATGCTCAGTTGCGACGGCTTTGCGATCACCACGCTTCTGGCGTCCATGGTGGCGCATCTCGTTCAGGACGGCACCCGCGAGGCGCTGACACTCGAGGCCGAAGAGGATGGCGCGGAGACACGGTTGATCCTGGGCTGGCAGGGCGAACCGGTGACCGACGGGCAACTGACAGACTGGCTCCAGCGGCCGCTTTCTTCCGCCTATGGCGAGTATTCCGGGCGGGATGCACTCAGCGCGCATCAGACCGACCTGTGGTCCGAGCCGCACGATGACGGCTACAGGATCGTGCTGCCGCTCGCCTCTGCCTCGCCGCGTCTGGCGCCCTGTGACGCGCGCCCCGAGTTCTACGATTTCAATCTGCCCGACGCGCCCGACGGCGATCTTGCCGACACGCCGCTGTCGGATCTCAGCTTTGTCGTGTTCGACACCGAGACAACCGGTCTGTCGCCGCGCGGCGGCGACGAGATCGTGCAGATCGCCGGGCTGCGGATCGTCAACGGGCGCATCCTGCACGGCGAGACCTTCGACACGCTGGTCGATCCCGGCCGATCCATTCCCGCCGCCTCGACCCGTGTTCATCATATCAGCGAGGATATGGTCGAGGGTGCGCCGGACATCGCCGAGGCCGGCAAACGCTTTCATGCCTTCTGTCAGGGCGCGGTTCTGGTGGCGCATAACGCGCCGTTTGACCTCGCCTTTCTGCGGCTCAAGGAAGAGGCGATCGGACGGCGTTTCGACAATCCGGTGCTGTGTACCGTTCTGATGTCGGCGGGGCTGTTCGATCATAGCGGGCAACACACGCTTGATGCGCTGTGCGACCGGTTTGGCGTGCACATCCCCCCCGAGGCGCGTCATACCGCCATGGGCGACGCGGTGGCCACCGCCGAGGTCTTCATCCGCATGCTGCACCTGCTGGAGGCAAAGGGCGTCACCACCCTGGGCGGGGCCATCGCCGAAGAAGGGCGCATGACCAGAATTCGCAAGGCGCAGGACTATTGACCCGACCCGCATGCTCGACTAACACCGATGCCACGCGGGCGTTGTGTAATGGTAAGACCTCAGCCTTCCAAGCTGATGATACGGGTTCGATTCCCGTCGCCCGCTCCATTCCCCCAGATGCGACCCGACCGCCCCTTGACCCCGGCGCGTGCGCCCGACAAGACAGGGTGCGAAACGAGAAGGGACGCTGAACCATGGCGCAACAGCCCGAGGCCGGGGCCGATACACTGGATCGAGACAAATCGAAACGGGTCGGGGCGCTGGCCGAATTGTGGCCGTTCATGCGGCCCTATCGCGCGCTATTGATCGCGGCGATCTCGGCGCTGGTGCTGACGGCGGCGGTGGCGCTTGTGCTGCCGCTGGCGGTGCGGCGCGTGGTGGACAATTTCGGGATCGAGGACGGCGCGCTTCTGGATCGCTACTTTGGCGCGGCGCTGCTTATCGCGGGGCTTCTGGCGCTTGGAACGGGGCTTCGCTATCTTTTGGTGACCCGTCTGGGCGAACGCGTGGTGGCCGACATCCGCAAGGCTGTCTTCGACCGCGTGATCGGTATGAGCCCGGCGTTTTTCGAGCGCCTGATGACCGGCGAGGTGCTGAGCCGTATCACCACCGACACGACGTTGATCCTGTCGGTCATCGGCTCTTCGGTGTCCATCGCGCTGCGCAACCTTCTGTTGTTCATGGGGGGCATCGTCCTGATGCTGCTGACTTCGCCCAAGCTGACCGGGCTGGTGTTGTTGATCGTGCCGCTGGTGATCGTGCCGATCCTGGTCCTCGGGCGGCGCATGCGCGTGCTCAGCCGCGAGAACCAGGACTGGATCGCCAACAGTTCCGGCAACGCGTCCGAGGCGCTTTTGTCCGTGCAGACCGTGCAGGCCTTTACCCATGAGCATGAAAGCCGCGCGCAGTTCGCCGATGTGACCGAGGCAAGCTATGACGCCGCGCGCCGCCGTGTGAACACGCGTGCGGCGATGACGGTGATCGTGATCTTCCTGGTCTTTACCGGCATCGTGGGCGTGCTTTGGATCGGTGCGCGCGACGTGCGCGCGGGTGACATGACGCCTGGCAGCCTGGTGCAATTCGTGATCTACGCGGTGATGGTCGCCGGTGCCGTCGCCGCCCTGTCGGAGATCTGGGGCGAGTTGCAGCGCGCGGCCGGCGCGACCGAGCGGCTGGTCGACCTGTTGCAGGCGGACGATCCGGTGACGGACCCGGCAAACCCCCGTCCCGTGCCGCGCCCCGTCAAGGGCGAGATCGTGTTCGATGCTGTGCGCTTTGCCTATCCCGCCCGCCCGGAGACGCCGGCGCTGGACGATGTGTCGCTGACCATCCGGCCGGGCGAGACCGTGGCGCTGGTGGGGCCGTCGGGGGCGGGAAAAACGTCGGTGATGCAGCTTATCCAGCGCTTCTACGATCCCGACGCGGGGCGTATCACGCTGGATGGCGTGACGCTGTCCGAGATGGCGCGGCACGATTTCCGCCGCGAGTTTGCGCTTGTGCCGCAGGACCCGGTGATCTTTGCCGCCTCGGCACGCGACAATATCCGCTTTGGCCGTCTCGACGCCAGCGGCCCCGAGATCGAGGCGGCTGCGCGCGCCGCCAATGCGCATCAGTTCATCACCGCGCTGCCGCAGGGGTACGACACCTATGTGGGCGAGCGCGGCGTCATGCTGTCGGGCGGACAGAAACAGCGCATCGCCATTGCCCGCGCGATCCTGCGCGACGCGCCGGTGCTGCTCTTGGACGAGGCGACATCGGCGCTGGATGCCGAAAGCGAACGCGCGGTACAGTCGGCGGTCGAGGCGATGGCGCGCACGCGCACCACGATCATCGTGGCGCACCGTCTGGCCACCGTGAAAAAGGCCGACCGTATCGTGGTGCTGGACGCGGGGCGCATCGTGGCGCAAGGAACCCATGACAGCCTTGTCGCCGAGAACGGCCTTTACGCCCGTCTGGCCCGGCTGCAGTTCACCGATGGCGAGGCCGCCTGAGCGCGGCCATTCGTCCAGCGTGCTTTCGTCCCTTGCCCCGGTGACGGGGATTTGGGATAGTCCTGCAACACATGCCTACGGAGAAAGCCATGCCCGCACGCATCTACAAACCCGCCCGCGCCGCGACCCAATCCGGCTATGCCGGGACCGATCACTGGGTGCTGGAATTCGTGTCGGAAACCCGGCGCGAGGTCGATCCGCTGATGGGATGGACCTCTAACAACGACACGCAGGCGCAGGTTCGGTTGCGTTTCCCGACGAAAGAGGCCGCACTGGACTATGCGCGCGATCACCGCATCGACGCCGTGGTCCAAGAGCCGCACAAGCGCAAGCCGAATATCCGGCCGGGCGGCTATGCAGAGAATTTCTCGCCCAATCGCCGCCAGACCTGGACGCACTGAGCGCCGGTTCGGTTGGCAAGGCATCGTCGCCCGCCACGTCATCCCGACAATAGAAAAAACCGGGCCCCGCAAGAGGCCCGGTTTTCTTGATGTGTACCGTGTCTGTCATGCCGCGTTGCGCCACGCACGCGATCAGGGGCGAGTGGTGTCTCCGGCGTCTTTCTCGCTATCGCCATTCTCGACGACCTCGGCATCGAGCACATCGTCGTCTCCGGTGTCGGTCGTCTTGTCCTCGATCGCGCCGACGATCAGCGGCAGCATCTCCAGGCCGCTTGGCGTGCCCAAAGAGGATTTCGGCGGTTCCCGCCAGCTAAGCGAATCGAACGCGCCACAATTGTCGCATGTCGGGGTCCAGTCGGCATGGATGTGCTGGCACGAATCGCAGACCCATTGCGGCCCGCGCGGCGCGCTGAGCGCGCGCGCCAGCCAGCCCTTGACGATTGCGTCGGATGACCCCTCGCCGCGTTCGATCGCGGCCATAATGGTCAGCGCACGGGCATCGGGTTCGACCTCGGCCATGTCGCCAAGCGCGCGCCGTGCTGCCGGGAAATCCTCGGCGGCGAGGTTAAGCTCGGCCTTCAGCAGCCGCGTCTCGCGCGCGTCGGGATGCAGCTTCAACAGTTTTGCAAAGCGCTTGAGGCGTTTGGACGGTGTTTCATCGGGTTCGATTTCGGCGAATACCGCGGCGAGATCGGGATGCGGGCGCGCCTGCCATGCCTTGACGATCACCCGGATCGCGTTGCGCTTGCTGCCCTGTTCAATGTAGCTGCGCGCGGCCATGACCGCTGCGGGGATCAGGTCGGGCGACTTTCGATTGGCCTCGATCGCTGCTTCCCGCGCCTCGATGCCCTTGCCCTCGTCGATGACGTCGCGCGCCTCTGACAGGGCCAACACCGCGTCGCGCCGCTTGTGCAGATCCCGCGGCATGCTGCCGTATTTCAGCTTGGCGTTCAGCGTCGTGCGGGCGCCCTTCCAGTCGTGCTGCCCGGCCTGCAACTTCAACAGGGTATCCTGCACCTCGGTATGGCGGGGACGCAAAGAGAACGCGGTCTGCGCAAGCTTGAGCGCGGTTTCCGTCTCGCCGTTGGCCAGCTTTTGACGCAACATCCCGCGCACGCCGACAAACCGCGTCTTCTCGTTGTTGAGAAGACGCTTGTACACCTCTGTCGCCTTGGCGCGATCGCCCTTCAATTCCGCGCCCTGCGCAGTGATCAGGTTGGTCAGGGCGGGCTTGTGCAGGTACTTGTCGGCCTTGGTCGCCTTGGCGATCGCCACGTCCCCGTCGCCCTCAGCCAGCGCGAGCATCCCTTCGCTGAGCGCGCGATATCCCTTTTCCTGACGATTGCGGTCGAAATGGCGTGACAGGGCCGTTTCATCGCCGTTGACGAATTTCAGCGTCGCGACCAGCAGCGCCGCAAGCTTCATGAACAGCCATATCACCAGCATCAGCAGCCCCAACGCGATGACCGCCTTGATCGGCGTGAGATTGATCTCGATCCCCGCCATGACGATGCGCACGCCGCCCTCGATCTCCAGCAGGTAACTCGCGGCATAGGTCGCCGCGGCCACAAGGGCGATGAACAGGACTATCTTTATAATCGACCAAAGCATTGGGATCGCCTTTTCTGATTCAATTCAAGGTGTCGGCCAGCGCATCGGCGGCGGACAGGGCCTCTTGACGTTGTTCGGCGCGCGCGACCCAGTCATCGAGCGCGGTGCGGGCCTCTTCGGGCAGGGTCTCTATCTCGGTCAGGGCATCGCCGATCCGGGCGTCACGCAGCGCGGCCTCGGCACGCGACAGGATGGCGTCCGGGTCGTTGCCTTCGCGCGGCACCAGCGACCGCATGCCAAGCTGCTCTCGGAAGAAGTCACCGATTTCGACGGCGCCCAGCCCGTCCGTCGTGTCGCGCACGTTCGACAGGGCGGCCCGCGCGGCGTCGGGGAAACTCTCGATCAGGTCGGGTCGCGTGGGCACGCCGGTCTCGGCGGTATCGGCAAGCGCCGTGGGCACCTCGACGCCGGTTTCGCGCAGATCGGCAAGCGCGTCCGGAAACGGGCTGCCGGTGTCGATCGCGGTCATCACACGTGACAGCGCCGCTTGCTGCAACGTGGCACGCGCGCTGTCGCGCGCGGCGGCCTCCTCGGCCTCTGCCGCGTCGCGCAGTGCCGCGATCTCGTCGGCCTGGGTTTCAAGCGTGTCGCGCAGCGCCGCGATTTCGTCGCCCTGCGCGGACATGTCCGAGCGCTGCGTCTCGATGTTCGACAGTTGCGATTCGATCTGCGATCGCTGCGCTTCGATTGCGTCGCGTTGTGCCTCCATGTCGGCGCGTTGCGCTTCGACACGGGCGCGCAGATCCTCGATCTCGCTGGACGAGACCTCGCTGTCATCGGATGTCGGCACGGCGCGGTTCTCGACGGCGGTCAGGCGGTTGCCAAGCGTGCCGATCCGCCCCTCAATGTCACCGACCTGTCCCACGACGTCCGAAAGCTGTGCCTCGACGTCCGAGATCCGGCCCGTGATGTCGCCGATCCGCCCGTCGATACCGTTCAGCGTTTCGGACAGGCTGGACACCTCGTCGCTGAGGTCGGGGGGCGGTGCGGGCCGGTCCATCGCCGACCGGATGTCGCCCGCAAGATCGTCGAGCCGGGTCTGCACCTCGTCAAGCTGTTCCTGTTGCGCGGACAGTTGCGCCTCGACCTGGTCTGCCGTGTCCTCTTGTTGTGGCGACAGAAACGCCTGCAGCCGGCCCTCGAGTACATCTGACGACAGGATATAGGGTGACGCGACCACCCCGATGCTGGCGGCAATGGCCCCGCCGAACAGCATCGACCAGAAGCCGCCTTGCCGGATCGTGACCTGTTCGGGCCTTTTGGTGTCCGGCGCGGGGCTGTCCTGGGGCGCGGCCTCTTGGGGTGCGGTGTCCTGTGTGGACCCGGCGGCATCCGCGGGATCCGGCGTGCTGGTGGTCTGCCCGGCGCTTTCCGGCTCGTGCGCGTCGGACTGGGACGCGTCGGAGCGGGTCTCGGCCGGGTCCGCCGTGTCGGGCCCCGGTGCCGGTGCGGCTGCGCCTTCGGCGGAGATGCCGGGTGTGTCGTCCGATGTGTCCGTCGGCGGGGTCAGTGCCGCCGGGTTCGTCGGGGCCGAGACCTTGGCCGGATCATGCGCGTAGGGCCCGGTCATGGGGGCGTCGCCCTGGGGGGCGGGCATGTCTGTTGCGTCGTTTTCGGGTGTGGATGCGGGCCCGGAGCCATCACGCCGTGTCGTGCCTTGACCGTTGCCGGGTTTCTTTTTTCTCGTCACGTTCTGCCACCCTTTCGAATCTCGCCGCTCTGATCTGTCAAGAAGACCTTACTGCGCTCGTTTCTTACCCTCAAGCTGCTTGGCAGTTTTCACCATATCCCGCAACAGATTGCGAATGGCATCTGCATCGGGTGACGCCGCGATCCGCAACATGTGCGCCGCGCCTTGCGGCACCGTTCGCGCGGTGTTCTGGCTGATCGCGGCGATCAACAGCGGGGATTTGGGCCGTCCGGCCTGCGCAAAGAACAGCGCGCCGCTGCGCGGCGACATCAGCGGCAGGATCACCGGGTCCGTCCCGGCGAGGACCGCCTGCGCCGTATCGTCCAAGGGCCGGGTCTGCTGGTCATAGACGATCGCCTCGGTGCTGTCATGCCCGGCGGCACGCAGCGCGCCGGCGATATCCGCCGCGACATGCGCGCCGCGCAGGTGCAGGAACGGCGCGCGTGCCCCGTCATCCGCGATGCGCTGCAGCAGCGCGCGCGCATCGCCGCCACAGGTGATGGCCTCCAGTCCTGCCATCCGCGCGGCATGTGCCGTCGCCTCGCCCACGGCATAGCAGGGCAGATCGCGCCGCTCGGTCAGACGACAAAACCCCGCCACACCGTGCCGCGAGGTGAAGATCAGCGTCTCGTCGCCCCCGAGCGGGGGCAGCGCGCCGGTCCAGCGGATATGCATCAGCGGGGCGGTCAGCACGTCGACCCCGGCCCCGTGATCGGCGCGCAGCGTCGCCGCAAAGCGGCCCGCCTCCGGCTCTGGTCGGGTGATCAGGATCGTGATGGTCATGCCTCATCCAGAGTTGTTGGCCCGAGGTATCAGTGGTACCCATGTTGGATCTTCCACGCAATCTTGCCGGGCGCGATGACCAAGCCGCTGATCTTCCTTGGCCTCGAAAGCAGCTGCGACGACACGGCGGCGGCGCTGGTGCGCGTTGCGCCGGATGGATTGCCTGAGATCCTCGCCTCGGTGGTCTACGATCAGGCGGCATTGCATGCCGATTTCGGCGGCGTCGTGCCCGAGATCGCGGCACGCGCGCATGCCGAAAAGCTCGACATCTGTGTGCATGAGGCGTTGCTGCTGGCGACGTTGACCCTGCGCGATGTGGATGCCGTGGCTGTCACCGCCGGGCCGGGGCTGATCGGCGGGGTGATGTCCGGGGTGATGTGCGCCAAGGGGATCGCGGCCGGTGCCGGGCTGGACCTGGTCGGTGTCAACCACCTGGCCGGGCATGCGCTGACGCCGCGGCTGACCGACCGGGTGGCCTACCCGTACCTGATGCTGCTGGTCTCGGGCGGACATTGCCAGTTCCTGATCGTGCGCGGGCCGGACGATTTCAGCCGTCTGGGCGGCACCATCGACGACGCCCCCGGCGAGGCGTTCGACAAGGTCGCGCGCCTTCTGGGGCTGGCACAACCCGGCGGCCCCGCGGTGGAACGCGAGGCGGCAAGGGGCGATGCCGCGCGTCTGCGTCTGCCGCGCCCGCTGCTGGATCGGCCCGGCTGCGACATGTCATTCTCCGGTCTGAAGACCGCCGTCCTGCGGGCGCGCGATCGGATTGTGGCGGAAAAATCCGGGTTGACGCGGCGTGACCGTGCGGATCTTTGCGCGGCGTTCCAGGCGGCGGTCTGTGACGTGCTGGCCGAAAAGACCCGGCGCGCGCTGGCGCTATACATGGCCGAGGCGCCCGACTGTCCGGTGATCGCCGTGGCCGGCGGCGTCGCGGCCAACGGCCCGATCCGGGCCGCGCTGCGCGGCGTGGCCGAGGACGCGGGCGCGCGCTTTCTTGCGCCGCCGCTTGAGCTGTGCACCGACAACGCGGCGATGATCGCCTATGCGGGGGCCGAATTGCACGGCATCGGGCGCCGCGATGACATGGGCCTTGTGGCCCGGCCCCGCTGGCCGCTGGACCGGTCCGGTCCGGGCATGCTGGGTGGCGGCCGGAAAGGTGCCAAGGCATGACGCTGATCTGCGGGGCAGGGGCATTCGGGACCGCGCTTGCGGTGACACTGGCGCAGACCGGCCCCGTCACCCTTTGGGCGCGCGACCCCGACCACGCGGCAGAGATGCGTGGGACGCGCCGCAACGCCCGCCGACTGCCGGACATTCCCTTGCCAGAGGCCGTCACGGTGATCTCGGGCGAGGTTCCAAACGGCGACGCACCGTGCCTTCTGGCCGTGCCCATGCAAAGGCTGGGCGGTTTTCTGACCGACCATCACGCGGCGCTTGATGCGCGCCCGTTGGTGGCCTGCTGCAAGGGCATGGATCTGGACACCGGTCTTGGCCCGACCGGCATGATCGCGCAAAATTGTGTGCAGGCCATCCCGGCGATCCTGACCGGTCCCAGCTTTGCGCGCGACATCGCCCTTGGCCTGCCGACGGCGCTGACGCTGGCCTGCCGCAACGCCGAGACGGGCAGGGCGCTGCAATCGGCGCTGACCACGCCCACGCTGCGGCTGTATCGCACCAGCGACACCATCGGCGCCGAACTGGGTGGCGCGCTCAAGAACGTGATTGCCATCGGGTGCGGTGCGGTGATGGGCGCGGGCTTGGGCGAAAGCGCGCGCGCCGCGCTGATGACCCGCGGCTATGCCGAGATGGACCGGTTCGCCCGCGCCCTTGGCGCGCAGTCCGACACGCTGGCGGGGTTGTCGGGCTTTGGCGACCTGGTGCTGACCTGCACGAGCGGACAGTCGCGCAACACGCGCTACGGTCGCAGCTTGGGGTCGGGCGAGGCGTTCGACACATCGATCACCGTCGAAGGGGCGGCGACCGCGCGCGCCGTGGCGCAGCGCGCCCGAACGCTCGACCTGGACATGCCGATCACCGGCGCCGTCACCGCGCTGGTTGCGGGCGAATTGCGCGTGGCGCAGGTGGTGGATATGCTGCTGTCACGACCATTGAAGGAAGAATGATGCTGATTGCCCTGATTGCCCGCGACAAACCCGGTGCCCTGCAAACCCGGATGGACACCCGCGACGCCCATGTTGCGTACCTGAAAGACACCGGCGTGGTCAGCCAGGCCGGGCCGCTGCTGAACGAGGCCGGCGAGATGATCGGATCGCTGGTGATCCTTGACGTGGCCGACATGGACGCCGCGCGGGACTGGGCCGACGGCGATCCCTACGCGAAGGCGGGGCTGTTCGAAGAGGTCGAGCTGATCCCGTGGAAGAAGGTCATCTGATGCGCTATTGGCTGTTCAAGTCCGAGCCGTCGGACTGGTCCTGGCAGGATCAGCTGGACAAAGGCGACGCGGGCGAGGAATGGGACGGTGTACGCAATTATCAGGCCCGCAACGTCATGCGCGAGATGTCCGTGGGCGACCGCGGCTTTTTCTACCATTCGCAAAAGGAGAAGGCCGTTGTCGGCATTGTCGAGGTTATAGCGCCGGCACATCCCGACAGCACGACTGACGATCCCCGATGGGACTGTGTTGATGTCCGGGCTGTGCAAAGTCTGAAACGCCCCGTGACGCTGGACGCGATCAAGGCCGATCCGCGTCTTGCCGGGATGGCGCTGGTAAAGCAGCCGCGCCTGTCGGTGCAACCCGTCACCGAAGCCGAATGGCGCATCATCTGCGACTTGGCAGATGGAACGACGTGACCGGCTGGCTGCTGCCGTGATCTGGTCAGATCCCTGTGCCGTCACGACACGTTGGCGCATACCCCAATGCAAACCCAAACGGAGGATGCCGGGCAGACTGCCGACACCCTCCGTCCCCCACGTGCTCCCTACGCACCACACGTGTAACTTGATAAGGTCTCGGCCATCCTAGCCTGAACAAGATCATCATACGCAAGACACGCTATTTCGCCAAACGCATATTACCGCGCATTTGCCGCAAACCCGATTGATCCGGGACGCCAGACGCGATGACGCGTGTCCCAGGCCAGCACGGTCATGCATGGCCAAGATCGGGGATCTGCGCGATCAGGCGGCCTTTTGCGGCGCGTCGACTGCCTTGCCCTCGATCAGGACGCGGTGCAGCGCGGTGATCCCGGCCTCCATGTCCTTGGCACCGACGAGGAATTGCACATCCACGCTGCGCGGAGTCTGGTGCGCGGCAATCACCTCGATCCCGGCCTCTTCCAGCGCCGCAAGACCGCGTCCCAGAACCTTCAGGCCGGTCAGATCCCGTCCTACAGGCGATACCAGCGACATGGTGCGTGCCGAAACCTCGGAGGACGCGTAGAGCGCCTCGAGATCCTTGGCGACGCGGCGCACCGTCTTGAGCGAGGCATGCACGTAATGCGTGATCGTGTTGGCATTCGACGATTTGGACACGATCCAGACATTGTGCCGCTTCAGCGCGTCCAGAATGGCGGCATCGTAGCCTTTGACGCCGACCATGTCCTGTTCAAACAGCTCCAGCGCGACGACCTTGAGACCCGTGACGATCTCGACGCCGGGGGTGTCGGCAGGCTGATCGTCGATCAGCGTGCCGGGATCGCGCGGCTCGAACGCGTTGGTGACGCGCAACGGCACCTCGGCCTGGCGCAGGGTCTTGGCGGCCTTGGGATGGATCGCCTCCATCCCGAGATTGGACAGCTGATCGGCAACATCGTAGTTGGTATGCCCGATCTTGCGCACCGCGTCCTCGCCGACAAGCTTCGGATCGGCCGATGACAGGTGGAATTCCTTGTGAATGATCGCCTCGGCGGCTTGGGTCTGGGCCGCGATATTGGCGAAGGTGACCTCGGAATACCCGCGGTCGAATTCGCGCATCAGTCCTTCGGTGCATTGCGCGTAACCGGTGACAATCGGCAATTCGGTTGCGAAATCGACGTCCGACAATCCGCTCGCGATACGCTCTTGCAAGGTGTGGTCGCTTTCGTCGCGCCAGCCGCTGAGATCGACGAACCGCGCATTGACGCCCGCACGTTGCAACAGCAGCGTGGTGACAAAGGCCGAATGCGCCTCGCCCAGACCTGACAGCAGTTCGCGCGTGACCAGCATGTGATCGCCCAGCCGGAAATGCCCATAGGAACACAGGCGTTGCAGATCGAACAGGCATGATCGCGCGCCCTCGATCCGTTCACGGACGAATTCGTCGGCCATGTTGCGATCACCCGCATGTTCGAGGATCTCGCCATGCGTCTCGCGCATCGCGCGGGACACATCCGTCAGCGCGTCGAGCCAGCCATGATCGTCGTCGTCATTGGCAAATCGACCGTAAACCCCTGGCGTGCCGGATTTCTTGTGCTCCAGCAGCAGATCGGTGACGCCACCAAAGGCCGAAACGACGAAGATCCGCTTGTACAGCGCGTCACCTTCGCGATCGCCGATGAACAGCGTATCGACCAATTCGCCGACGCGGCTCATCGACGTGCCGCCGATCTTTTCGACGGTGTGATCTTTAAGTGTCATATACCCTTTCCGGGACCAGCGCCCGGATCCTTGTCAACTGTCGGCCAGCGCGTAAGAGCCGTCTTCCTGATGCACCTCGTTGCCGGTGACCGGCGGGTTGAAGCAACAGGCCATCACCAGCTCTTCGTCGGCGCGCAGGATGTGACGATCATGCTTGTCGAGTGCGTACATCACGCCGGGCTTGATCTCGTGGGTCTCACCCGTCGCGATATCGGTGATCGAGCCCGAACCCTGCATGCAATACACGCTCTCGAAGTGGTTCTTGTACTCGAACGTATGCTCCGAGCCGGGCTCGAGGAAGGTGATGTGGAACGAGAACCCCATCCCGTCATCGGCCAGCAGCATCCGCACGCTGGACCACTGCGCGTCCGATACGACGCGCTCGCGCTCTTCGGTGACAAGTTTGTTGAAATCTCTTACGATCATGGTCTTACTCCGCTGCAACCTTGGTGGTGTCGGTCACGTCTTTCACAGCGTCAACCAGGATGTCGAGACCCTTCTGGAACATTTCGTCCGGCGTGGTCAGGGGGGCGAGAACCTTGACCACTTCGTCATCGGCGCCCGACGTCTCGATGATCAGACCCTTTTCGAAGGCCCGCGCACAAATCTTTTCCGCCAGATCGCCCGAGCCGACATCGACCCCGCGCATCATGCCACGCCCTTTCAGGCGTGCGCCCGGGACCAGCTCGACGATCCGTTTCAGCGCAACTTCGAGAACCTCAGCCTTGGCATGGATGGATTTCTGGAACGTGTCATTCGTCCAGAACTTTTCCAGCGCGACGCGGGCCGTGACAAAGGCATGCGTGTTGCCGCGGAAAGTGCCGTTATGCTCGGCCGGCTTCCAGATGTCGTGCTCCGGCTTGATGAGCAGTGCCGCAAAGGGCAGGCCCATGCCGGAAAAGCTTTTCGCCATGGGAATGAAATCAGGCTCGATCCCCATCTCCTCGAAGCTGAAGAACGTCCCCGTGCGACCGCAGCCCGCCTGAATGTCGTCAACGATCAGCATCGCGCCATGTTCCTTGGCCAGCTTGGCCACGCCCTGCATGAATTCGGTCGAGGCGGCGTTCAGCCCGCCTTCGCCCTGCACGGGCTCGATGATGAAGGCCGCCGGCGCATCCATGCCGCTGGACGAATTGCCAAGCATTTCGCGGATGATCCGCAGGCTGTCCATGTCGGGCCCGAACGCATGCTCGTAGGGCATGTGGGTGGTGCCGCAGAGTGGCCCGCTGCCCGCGCCCTGGCGCTTGCCGGAATTGCCGGTGCAGGACAGCGCACCCATGGTCATGCCATGAAAGCCGTTGGTGAA
The DNA here is from genome assembly GCF_050896375.1 of Roseovarius tibetensis. Taxonomy (NCBI): domain Bacteria; kingdom Pseudomonadati; phylum Pseudomonadota; class Alphaproteobacteria; order Rhodobacterales; family Roseobacteraceae; genus Roseovarius; species Roseovarius tibetensis. Next base: position 1,872 of record NZ_JBPBBB010000010.1, on the reverse strand, counting down.
GGCGACGATGTTCTTGCGTCCGGTCACCTTGCGCGCCAGCTTCATCGCGGCCTCGACCGCGTTGGTCCCGGTCGGGCCGGTCATCATCACCTTGTAGTCCATGTTGCGCGGCGTCAGGATGATGTCCTCGAAGGCGCGCAGGAACGCGGCTTTGGCGCCGCTGTGCATGTCAAGGCCGTGTGCGATGCCATCCTCGGTGATGTGTTCGATCAGGGCCTGTTTCATGTCCGGGTCGTTATGCCCGTAATTCAGGGTCGAACATCCGGCGAGAAAGTCGATATACGTCTTGCCCTCCGAATCGGTCAGCTCCGATCCCTGCGCCTTGACGAAAGACACAGGGAAGCTGCGGCAGTAGCTGCGCGCCTCGGATTCGCGGCGCGTGTAAACGGACAGGTCGGCTGACGTTTGGGTCGACATGACGATTTCCTTCAAATGATTGATGTGGGGGCGAAGGGCAGGACCTTTCGGGATCAGGCCGCCGTCTTCGCGCGCTCCATCATGGTTATTGTTACCATATGTTCGGTGTCGTGCATATCGTTGAAATGCTCCGACTTCGAGAAGTAGGGCTCGCTCGACAGCTCGCCGTCGGCGGCATCGCTGAATTTGCGGAACAGCGCCCAGCTGGCCGCGTTGTCGCGGGTGATCGTCGTCTGCAGGCGTGTGACATCGGCGCAGTTGTCCCGCTCGAGCAGTCCCTGCAGCATCAATGTGCCCAATCCGGTGCCGCGCGCGGCTTCCGAGACGGCCACCTGCCAGACGAAGAAGGTCTGCGGGTCGTCCGGCAGGACATAGCCCGATACCCAGCCCACGATCTCGCCATCGAGTTCGCCGACGATGCATGTGTCACTGAAATGATCGCACTGGATCAGGTTGCAGTACATGGAATTCTCGTCCAGCGGCTTGCACGCCTGTATCAGCTCCCAGATCGCCGGGCCATCCTCTGCAGTCGGCTTGCGCAGGGACGGCATGGCCTTGTGAAACATTTCCATCGCGTGTTGCATGGGTCTTGCCCTCTTCATTTGCTTCGACTAAGTAAATATACGACGCGATATGCGAAATCAACATTTGATGCGAAAATGCCGTGAAAATCGTAGAGAGGCGAAATTTCCTTTATTCTCATTGCGATTATGCTGTATGCATTTAGTTAGACAAAGGATCGGTCGGGTGATGGAGGATAGAGCATGAAACTGAGTGACAGCTTCGCGACCATCGGGTCAATGGCGGATGGGGTCCATATGGATCGCACGGACCAAAGCCTCATCGCGCTGCGCCGTATCCTGCGCGCCACGGAAATCTACGGGCGCAAACTTGCCAACGCGGCGGGGCTGACGGCCGTGCAATTCCGGGTATTGCAGATCGTGGCCGAGCGGGGCAGTTGCACCGCGACCGAGATTGCCCACAAGATGCGTGTGTCGCAGGCGACGGTCACGTCCCTGGTGGACAAGCTGGTAAAGCATGGGGTCGTCACGCGCGAAAAGTCACAGACTGACCGGCGACAGATTCATATCATCATCTCCAAGGCCGGGCGCGATATCGTCACCCATGCCCCGGATGCGCTGCAACAACGCTACGTCCGCAAGTTCGAGGCGCTTGCGGATTGGGAACAGGCGCAACTCGTGGCCTCGCTGGAGCGTGTGGCGACGATGCTGGACGCGGCGGATATCGACGCGGCACCCGTTCTGGATACCGGCGATCTGCGCAGCATGTCCTGAGGGACCGAAGACACCAGACTTGACGACGCCCGCCAGCCACCGGCCAGCGGGCGCATCAGAGCACCGACCCGCGATCAGTACCGGTACTGATCGGGTTTGAAGGGGCCTTCGGGTTTGACGCCGATATAGGCGGCCTGGTCGGGGGCGAGTTCGGTCAGGC